>JADFYT010000073.1 GCA_015232935.1 Desulfamplus sp. | reverse complement strand
GGTTTTTTCCTGCCGCAAGTCTTGATATAACAATCTTAATCCCTTATAAAAAAGGCTGCTTAAAGCTACTTTACCGTGAAAACAGATCATGGTTTTCATGCTTGAGGGTGACCGGACTCCCATCCGGTCATGTCTGTTTAGCTAAAAAACCAATCAACAATAATACAATTGATAAACAATAACCGAAAAATAATATAGACTTATGAATGTGGTGTCAAACACAAAAAAACGGTCAACACAAGATAGACAGCACCACTTGTCTCGATTACAAAAAAATGCTATTTTCCTTGATTATCACCTTGATTATCACCTTGATTGTCACCTTGATTGTCAGAGTGTCAAGGCTTTACCCTTGAAAATGCTTTTTTATTTTTTTGTGGCGGACAAATCCGCAATTCATGTTCTCTGGAGGCTCTTTTTTTGAAAACTCTATCCAAATTCTTGAAGATTTTGTCCAGAATATCAGAAAATCTGTATCTTCAAATACCCCGGATACCCGGGACATCCGTAAGCAAAACATACATCAAGAGATTCTCGCCTCTATTGATCCTGATTATAGCGGCTGTTTTGCTTGTCTTTGTTTCATCTTCCCTGGCTCAACCAGGCATATCCGCTCAACCAGGCATATCTGCCCAATCAGGCAGATCAAATATATCCAAAGCCGGATCAAAGCCTGCCAGCTCAAAAAAAAGGCCGGAAAACTCAAAAAGCAGGGCTTATGAAAAATGGATTCCAACTGTATGGAAAGAATTTGTCAAACATGGCCCCACAAAGAGCAATCTTCCTGATTTTTCCTGTGCGGGTTATCATATGGGCAACATGCCTGTTCCGGCAAATGACAATAATTATACAAATATCCCTCAAACCCCGGGATTTCAGACAGGTGTGCCTGGAATTTATAAAACCTTTACTGACCTTCCTCAGTTTGATGTTACTTCCCAACAGTTTGGAGCGATTCCTGATGATGGAGTTGATGACACCGCTGCCATACAGTCGGCAATAGATGCGGCAAGTGATGCGGGTGGAGGAGTGGTTTTTCTGCCAGGGGGGCGTTATGAGGTTCATCAGACGCCTGAACATGGATTCCTCAGAATTTCCCATGACAATGTAATCATTCGTGGATATGGCCAAAAAGAGACAATTCTCCATTTTGGCTCTCCGGGAAGGGCTGACCGTATTTACAGGCTCGGAACCGTGCCTGCGGAACAGGAAGGACGACACTGGGCAGCGATAGCTGTAATGGGGTCTGAATCCACACAGGAGATTACGCGTTATACAAGAACCGTAATGCGGGGGCAACGAGAGATTGAGGTTATGGACAGCACAGCTCTTGAGCCAGGGCAGACCGTAATCATTGAATTTGATGACCCTTTTATAGACCCTGACAATCCTGAGCCGCAAAAAGCAGATATTGCTGCCCAGTTGACTTATCCCCTCAAATTAGTTAAAGATCAGACCGACACATTTGGAAAAATGTCTAAAAAAATCACATGGATTGTCAAGATTGACAAGGTTCTTGATAAAAAAAGGATATTGCTGTCAGAAGGTGCTCGATTTGATCAGTTTCTTAGATACTCCCCGCGTATTCTCTCATTTAACGGTGTTGAGGGGGTTGGAATAGAGAATCTTACAATACAGAGCAGCTGGAAGGGTGGCTACAGACACCACAAACCCTGGCTTGGAGAAGATGGCAAAATTGTCAGAACCGCAAAGGAGCAGGACTATCTGTGGGGTGGCATCTGGCTGAGCAGTGCAAGTGACGGATGGATACGCAACGTAACCCTCAAGGATTTGACTCAAGGAGTCATATTCAGCAAATGTGCCTACATCACAGCAAGTGATCTTGAATTTGAAGGGCTTGACGGACACTCAGGTATCACAATCGCTCAAAGCCATGGAATTCTTGTGGAGCGTGCGGATTTTTTTGCAAGGCTGGTGCATCCGGTTTCATTGAAGAATTTTGCATCAGGCAATGTGATAACAGAGTGTGCCACACACTATGACGGAAGAGATTCCAATAGCTCAACTGACGCTGTAATTGATTTTCACGGTCTCTTTCCGTATGAAAATCTGTTTGACAACATGCGTGGCTTCTATATATGTCCAGGAGGGGATACAAGTGTCATGCCTCATGCCGGTGTCAGGAATGTCTTCTGGAACATCGAGGCTCCGGAAAATATGAGCTGTTACAGCTGTGAGCTGAAAGACGAGTTCATGCGAACCTATGATTATACAAACACATCGTCAGGAACTCCGGCAACCATGTACGAATATCAGCCTCAAGGTTTTTTTGTAGGAATTACAAGAAGATCAGGCAAGGTGGTTACAATGGGAGGTGATGCTCTGGATAAACGCAATGGCTGGATGAAAGTTGAGGGTCTCAACCGCGGAAATCCGGAAATCACCTCACTTTATAGAGCACAATATGACAGGCGCGTTAATAGCAAACAGGCTGTATCTATTAACTTTTTACGAAACCGAAAACTTTAACCTGTGTAAAACAAGACGGATAGTATTTATGAAAAAACTTATAACGATAGGATGTTGCATTATGCTGATAGGATGTGGGGGAAAAACACTAAAAACAGATGACGAAGGCAAGCAGACGCTTGCTGCATGCGGATTTACACCCAACTGTGTCTCTTCATACAGCGAGCCAGGTGCCCGCCGGATCGAGCCGTTTGCGATGAAATCCTCTGCCGTGGAATCGATACAGATAATCAGGAATATTATTGCTGCCATGGCGGGAACAACAATAGTTGAAGAAGGGCCGCTATATCTTCGTGCCGAGTTTAAAAGCAAACTGTTTGGTTTTGTTGATGATGTGGAATTTCTCGCAGATGAGAAGATTGGTAAAATTCACGTCCGGTCAGCGTCACGGGTTGGTTTTTCCGATCTTGGTGTAAACAAAAAGCGTATTGAAGAGATACTCTCTCAATATCAAAAAAAGTAGATGAAAGGAATTTTTGTATGGGAGAATTTACGCACCTTGACGCAGACGGCAGCGTAAGGATGGTGGATGTTGATGATAAACAGCTTACAAAACGTATTGCTGTGGCATCCGGTTTAATTGAAATGAAACCGGACACCCTGGAGAAGATCACGGCTGTCGCGGTAAAAAAGGGCAATGTACTTGAAACCGCAAGAATTGCCGGCATCATGGCGGCCAAGAAGACATCGGATCTTATACCCATGTGTCATCCATTGAATATTACTCATGTCAGTGTTGATTTTTTTCCGGATCATGATAAAAGTCTTGTCAGGATTGAAGCTCAAGCCTCTGTTACGGGCAAGACCGGAGTTGAAATGGAGGCTCTGAGTGCTGTTTCAGTTGCAGCACTTACAATTTATGACATGTGCAAATCCTATGACAAGGGCATGGTAATTTCTGACATTCACCTTAAAAGCAAATGCGGCGGCAGAAGCGGAAATTTTCTGGCAGAAAGATATGCAAGATGAGATATAAAAACAGACAATATTTTACCATGAAAATCCAGTCTGATTTTCATGCTTCGGGGTCTCCAGAAAGACGGACATGCCCGTTGACTACCCGGAAATTTCAATCAGACACTCATTGCGGCAAGGCTGCTTGTGTTCTGCCGGTGTTGATAATTATATGTGCCTGCCTCTATCTTGGTGGATGCAGTCGGGCAACTGTTGAAACAAAACAGGCTGAACAAGGCAATATGCACAAGGTCGAGAAACCGTTTAGACACAAACAGCCGGTTACACAGGGCAATTATCAACCTTTTGAACAAACGGTAGATCCTCCTGATCAATCCGCGTTTAAAAAACCGATCGAATATTTCGGAAGGATTCCCTCCTATCCCCTGCACAGACTGCCTGAACATAATTACCCTGATTTCAGTAAGGACATACATGGAAAGGCAGGGTTGAAAAGAGCGTTGAAACAGAGCATTTCATATTATGAGAAGATGCCTCCATCCAAAGAGTTCTATTTTGGTGATGACAAGTATAATGCAAGGCATATGCTTCTATCATTAAAAAAGTTTCTTGATTTTCTGGAGAGCTCCCCTTCAACCCGGGATATTCACAATTTTCTGGCTCAAAATTACAGCGTATATACAACGATCAGGCAAAACAGTGAGGTCTCCAGGATCAATGGTAAGGCATCCAGGCTGGCAGGCCAGTCACAAGCCTCGATAGAAATTGATCCATCAGTCCTGTTTACCGGCTATTACGAACCTTTATTAAAGGGCAGCCTTGTAAAAGAGGGGGAATATATCTATCCGGTCTATTCAAAACCCAATGACCTGATTGATGTTCCAAGAGGCGGTTTTTCGGGCAAGTACAGAGGAACGCCCGCCTCAGGTGCCAGGCGGAATGGAAAAAAACAGTTGGTTCCCTACTATACCAGGGCAGAGATTGACTCGATGAAGGGATTTGAAAAACACGCGAAACCTCTTGTCTGGGTAAACTGCCGTATTGACAGATTTTTTCTGGAGATTCAGGGCTCAGGAAGGGTAGAGCTCAAGCAGGGGGGAACCATGAGGGTTCAGTACCATTCAAAAAATGGTCGGCCCTACAGATCAATTGGAAAATATCTTGTTGACAAGGGAGAGATCGCAAAAGAGGATGTATCCATGCAGTCCATCCGCAAATGGCTTGACAACAACCCCTCCAGAGTTGATGAAGTGTTGAATTACAACCCGAGTTTTGTCTTTTTCAGAGAAGGCAATGGCGGGCCTGTAGGATGTCTTGGGGTAGAGGTGACCCAGATGCGTTCCATTGCAACAGATAAATCCATATTTCCAAAAGGGGCACTCTGCTTCATGGATACCACAATCCCGACATGGAAAAGCCGTGAAGACAATATCTCATGGCGGAACCACTCGGCATTTGTACTTAATCAGGATACAGGCGGAGCTATCAGGGGAACTGGCAGGGCAGATTATTTTTGTGGTAATGGCAGGTACGCGGAACTTGCGGCAGGTTATATGAAGCAGTTTGGCAGGCTATACTTTCTTGTGTTGAAACAGCAGAAGAGCTGAGTTCATGTGGTGACAAGGAATCAGATGACAGCAAGGAAACAACTGGCAGCAAAAAATTATCAGTCATAAATGGACAGTGATCAGAGGCGATTACGCCATTATCACTGTCCAGGTGAGTTAGTTAAGTTATAGTTTTCCAGAAAAGTCTTTTGGTGAGACAAAACCCTTTACCAGTTGGTTCCGGCAGCATTTCCATCAATTTAATTATCTGGAAGTCTATAGTTCAAAATTGAGTCCGTTGAGTTAGTTCAAAGGTGAGTCGGTTGCAGTAGTTCAGGCTGATCATGACCTGGCTATCGTTCGTTTTGTATCAACATCTCTTTTATCTCTATCTCCTTTTCCCTCAGTGCCATTTCCCTCTGGGTCATTTCCATCTCTCTTCTTGCCATCTCGGATTCCCGTCTTGCCATTTCAGCCTCTCTTCTTATCATCTCCTCCTCTCTTCTTACCAGATCCTCTTCTTTACTTGTAACACCCGCCTCTTTTTTCCTGAGTTTCCGCTCAAGTTTGAGCATGTTGGTGTATTTGGTGTCAAGATCCTGTTTTTCCCGGATTAACTGGTTTCTTGTAGTGTTGATGCGTTCAAGTCTTTTCTGCTTGAAGCCCATTGTTATAACATGTGTGATATATTCATCGTCCAGATTGCCAAGAACCGACATATCAATACCAAGACATGCCCCCTCTTCCACTGACATTACAGAGGCTGTTCTTGGAAGACCCTCAAGGACACTCATCTCTCCAAAAATATCTCCCGGAGTTGAAATGGTCGAGATGACAGATCCTCCGATTATAATTTTATAGACACCCTTGACGATCCAGAACGTCCATGAATCAAAGTCGCCTTCTCTTATCACAACCTCATTTGGTTCATACCGGATAAGTTTTGCGATGTCTGCTTCATAATCGGTTTCTCTGCCTCTCAGCAGCTTTTTGAGTTCATCCTTTGTAAGATCCTTTAATATTTCAAACCTTGACAGAAGATCAATTGTGGCATCGTTAATGAGACTCTTTTTAATACCTTTTGCCATACAGCGTTTCCTCAAGCAGATATATTGGCTGACAGTTCGATCAACCGTTGTTGTTGCGTACTCCAAGAAAATATGGTTACGAGACAAAAATGGGCATAACAATATCATATTTTATGCTCAAGGCAACACTCAGACTCCAAAAAAACTATCTGATACACATAATATGACATTGGCCTGATGGCAGATCGCAGATGTTTCGCGGCGTGACTTCTATTGCGTAAGCCTGTCTGGATTGAAGGCCTGCAATATTTTTGTCCAGAGGAACCATTTTAAGTTTTGCCTTGAACTTGTTGCCCTGCTGGTCTTTGAGCACATAAAATGGAGTGGCTTTTCCGGCGGCAAGGGTTTCAATATTTTTTGCGGTCAGCCTTCTGCCCATGATCTCCATCCATATTACAAAGCGGCAGTTGCCATGTTCCGGCCTCCAGTTGGAGCAGCCATAACCCTTTTTTCCTTCAATGATATGGCCGCCGCATAACGGACACAGGGGTTTGGCCGGTACTGAAGGTTTATAGCCTGATGATGTTTGCTCAGACAGTTGAGGAGGAGATAGCTGGTCTAGAGACAGTCGGGGTGGAGATAGCTGGACAGAGGGTTTTGCTTTTGCGGACTGTCCGTTGCCAAAATCAAAGGATACCTTCCATTCGCCATCCTGCTTGTGCAGCACAAGAGACGCGGAAAACTTTTTCTTTTCCCGGGAGACAAATCCCTTGAACGGTCCTGATTTTTTAAATTTCACAAGATTTGATGCCATGCCCGGAGTGATGAGTTTGCCAGCTATTTTTTTCCATATCACAAACTTGCAGGAGCGATCAGGGCAACTGAACCCTTTTCTGTTTTCACGAACCGGCTGGCCACAGGCGGGACAGTTGCCGATAACTGCCGAGGCCGGAGCATCGAGAGTGAAATTTTTGACTTCAAGCCTTGCGAGTTTCAACTCATTTACTGCGCGGGCGACAAAATTTTTAATACCGGCAAGAAAAGTTCTGTCTGTGGTTTCTCCCGGGCTGTTACCGATACTTTCTCCCAGAGCGATCCTGTTAAGACTCATCTCCCAGCGGGCTGTCTCTTCAGGAGAGGTCAGAACAGATGTGGCCGGGCATTTTCTCAGCATATCCACAAGAAATACTCCTTTTTCCGTGGGCATCAGCTTTTTGCCGGAACGCTCAATATATTGCCTTTTAATCAGAGTCTCGATTATCTGTGCACGAGTCGCCTGAGTTCCAATACCCACATCTCCGCGATAGAGCTTTTTTATCTCCTCCTCTTCAACATATCTGCCTGGATTTGTCATGTCTTTCAAAAGCAGAGAGTCGTTATAATCTGGTGGGGGTGTGGTCTGTTTCTCTTCCGGTGTGATTTTTTCCGAAGTGGCGGGATCTCCCGGGACAAGTGGCGGAATCAGCTCAACCACTGTTTGATCTCCTGTTTTTTTTGGTTTATGCCCGGGCTTGTCTGTACCAGATTCAGAATAATCAGAGGATCTTCCGGTTTTATCTTCAGATGGCTTTCCTGTTCGTTGCTGTGTCTGTTCCTGATAAACAGCTCTCCATCCCGGAACAAGAATCACCCTTCCGCCGGTCTGGAATGTTTCGTTGGCAAGCACAGTGACAACATGAGTATTTTCAAACTCGCAATCAGGATAAAAAGATGCGGCAAAACGAGTCAGAACAAGATTAAAGACGCTCTGTTCGTCACGGCTGCAACCCTGCGGAACGGGCTTGAACGGAATAAGGGCATGATGGTCGGTGAGTTTGGCATCATTGAATACCCGCTTGTTGGAAAGAGATATTTTTGCCGTATCAACTCCATTCATCAGGTCGGGATATGCTTCCTCAAGTTTGCCAATAATGACTTGAACCATATCAAGGTTCTGGGTTCCAAGCACTCTTGAATCAGTTCTTGGATAGGAGAGACATTTTTTATCCTGATAAAGGCTTTGTGCAATGGTAAGGGTTTTCTGGGCTGAAAAACCGAATCGTCTGTTTGCCTCCTGCTGAAGATCGGTCAGGGAAAACAGCAACGGGGGAGGCTCTTTTTTTTTCTCTTTTTTGACTGATTTGACAACTCCTGACGAGGATTGTCCGAGTATTTGGAGAGTTGCCTCCAGATCCTCTTTTTTTTTAAGAACGTGAACTGATTTTGAATCGTCTCCTGAACCTTCATCTTTTGCACCTGTACCTGATCTGAACCAGTACCCTGTCCATCTGCCCTTGTCATTTGAAAAAAGCACCTTTATGATCCAGTAGGTTTCAGGAACAAACCGGTCTCGTTCATGTTTTCTGTCCACAACAAGAGCGAGAACAGCGGTCTGAACCCGTCCAACAGAAAACAGGTCACCATGAAGTCGCAGCGTGACCATTCTTGTGCAGTTCATCCCGACAAGCCAGTCTGCCACCTGCCTGTAATAACCGGCTCTCCAGAGGCGGTCGTAGTGAGACAGAGGCTTTAGTTCATTCATGGTTTTTCTGACCACATCAGGAACTAATGCCTGGCTTGTCCAGAACCTGAAAATCCTGTCCTTGTCGGCAAATCCTGACTCAAGAAGAATGGTTCTTGCGATAACCTCACCTTCCCGACCCGCATCTGTGGCAATGATTACCCGTTCAATCTGTTTTTCCTTCAGAAGAGACTTGATTATTTTAAACTGCTGAAATGTCTTTTTGATGGGTTTGTACCTGAACTTTTCAGGAATCACGGGCAGGGTCTCAATACGCCATTTTTTAAGGTTCTCATCATAATCTTCAGGCTCGTAAAGCTCAACAAGATGCCCCACAGCCCAGGTGATTATGAATCTGTCGTTTCTAAAGCATCCATCACCCTTTTTTGCAACTCCTAAAGCCTTTGCAAAATCAGATGCCACGGAAAATTTTTCTGTAAGTACAAGTTCGGTCATTCCTGGTCACATCATCTCACACTGTTGGTTATATCATTTAACATTGTTGCTCATATCATCTCACACTGTTGGTTACATCATTTGAGATTGTTGCTCACATAATCTCAAATTCCTGGTCACATCATCCCGAAAAGCCATAAGGGGATTTTGTCTCTTTCTGTCGTGTAATCAGTATCAACAACAAGATAGCTGTTCTCAACATCTTTAATCTGTTTAAATGTCTTGTTTTTTCCTCCAATTTCAAACACCATGTCTCCTACCCTGAAATCACCTATATCCGAATAGTGAATATTTGGAAAACACCCTGCAAAAAAGGTCTCTCTGGCAGTTCCCTCATTTTTTCATCTAAAATGCGACAGGAGCCTCTTCCTGCAATATACTTTATGCTCTTTACAAATTGTCAGAGTTTCCAGAAAACATTGTCAAACCGTAACATACAGGCGACTTCGCTGCAATTATTATTGGATTAAAATTCTCAAACTCGAAACCTTATTCGTTTTTCGGGAGGTTGATTCAGATTCCCGACATTTGTCTTGTATATTGAAAGTTAAGTGAAAAATAGAGTTTCTCATCTGA
>JADFYT010000072.1 GCA_015232935.1 Desulfamplus sp. | reverse complement strand
ATCCGCAATGCTTGGACTTGAAAAAAATAGTGCTGACAAAAAAAGCCCTCCAGATGAAAACAAGATCCTGACGACCCACTCACTTGCGGAAAGTTTCAAACACTCTGTAAATATTCTTCTGGTAGAAGATAATCCGGTAAATCAGAAAATGGCAAAAATAATGCTTTCCAAAGCTGGCTATAGTGTTGAGATCGCAGGCAATGGTGTTCAGGCAGTTTCAAGATTCATTGAAAATTTCAGTAATTTTGATATGATTTTTATGGATATCAACATGCCTGAAATGGACGGGCTTGAGGCCACAAGAAGAATCCGCGAGCTGGAAAGAGAAAGGAACTATGGAAATACTTCCGCACAGGATGGGGGGGCTGCCACCTCGGACACGCGGGAGGCAAAGCCTTCCAGAATGCCGATTGTGGCATTGACAGCCAATGCAATGAAGGAGTTTGAGGATAAATGTATTGAGGTAGGTATGGATGATTTTTTGACAAAGCCTTTGAAAAGGGAGCTCGTTTTTAAGGCTATACAAAAATGGGTCAAACATGTGTAAAGCTCATCTATGCTTTATGCTTTACCATGAAAATTCATTCTGATTTTCATAATTCGTAGTTGGCTTTTCAACGGCCATAAGGGATTAAACAGTAAATGGCGGCCCGGGCTGCTTATGTATTATATAATGGAAATTTAATGGAAAAAACAATAATGGCTAAAAATGGTCTTAAAAACAGATCGGGTAACCCGGTCTGGATTTTTTTTACATCTGTAAAACTCACTGTTATAGTGTTGCTGCTGCTTGCTGTTACATCTATAATCGGGACTCTTGTTCCCCAAAATGGCACACAAGCATTTTATGTGCACAAATATGGGGAGTTTTTTTTCAGGCTCTTTGATGTTTTTGATATTTTTGACATGTACAGTTCATGGTGGTTTGTAATGCTTCTTGTGTTGCTGTCTGTAAACATAGTTGTATGCTCCATTGATAAACTTGACAGTACCTGGAAAATTATCTTTCCTGATAAAGTGCTTTTTAATGTCGAAAGGTTCAGGCGTCTCAAAAATACAGAGATGTTTGTATCAAACCGGAACCTGGAATCTCTTGAAAGCATGTGCAGGCAGTTGATAGAAAAAAATTTCAGCATGGCTGTCAGCGAGGAGACTGACCAGGTAGTTGCAATATTTGGTGAACGGGGCAGATGGACACGCATTGGTGTCTATGTGGTTCATTTAAGTATCCTGCTCATGCTGGCAGGAGCGGTTATCGGGAGCGTCTGGGGGTTTAAGGCATTTGTGGCTATTCCTGAGGGAACGACTGTTGACTCAGCCTTTCTAAGAGGCAATGACGCTCCTGTAGAGCTTGGATTTGAATTGCGATGCAATGCTTTTAGTGTCTCTTTTTATGATACAGGACACCCCGAGGAGTTTAAATCCAGCCTCACCGTTATTGAAGATGGCAAGGAGTCTTTTACAAGGGATATTGTTGTCAATGATCCCTTGCGTTATAAAGGCTTAAGTTTTTACCAGTCCAGCTATGGAGTTGACTCGGCAAAAAGTGCTGTGTTCAAGATTACAAGCAGAGATAGCGGCATGACATATTCTGTAAAGATGGCAATTGGTGAGACTATTGATATTCCTGAATCTGGAGGGAAATTTACCCTTGATGAATTTGTTCGCGGATATAATTTCAGGGGGCATAATCTTGGTGAAGGTTTTGTGGGAAGGCTTTCAGGCAATAATGACTCAGATAAAAGTGGTCTGGATACAGCTCATGGAAGCATGGGAACTCAGCATGGTGAAGCTGACCATAGCGAAGCAGATCATAGTGAGGCTGACCATGATCACAATGAGGCTGGCCACAGTGAGGCAGACCACCAAAAGGCAGCAGGCCGAAGTATGAACAGCAATGAAACTGAACTCTATATTCCGGTTAAATTCCCCACTTTTGACAAGATGAGACGTGGAGCGTTTGCCTTTGAAATCCAGGATTATGAAAAAAAATACTACACAGGACTTCAGGTGGCTAAGGATCCTGGAGTTTTGTATGTTTACGCAGGTTTTGTCTTGATGATTATTGGTTGCTGGATTACGTTTTTTATGTCTCACCAGAGCATCTGTGTGGAAATAAGAAAAAAAATTGCTGCTGATGCGGATTCCGGAAAATCTGACGATGCTGACGGCGGTTATGATATCCTGATATCAGGCACAGCCAACAAAAACAGCCAGGGCATGAAACTTAAAATAGCAAAAATAGCCTCAAGGATGAGGGATATATAGTTTCCCGGATAATTAATTTGAAGGAAATAAAACATTATGAACAGTTCTATGATATTGTCTGTTACAACTTTTGTTTATGCATTTGCCTCGGTTCTATATATAGGGTCATGGACTTTTAAAAAAGAGACTATGGCAAAACTGGGATTTTTTGTTCTGGTAGCTGGTTTTACAGGAAACACAATGGGGATTATCCTCAGATGGATTGAATCCTATAAAATAGGTTATGGTCATGCCCCATTTTCCAACATGTATGAATCTCTCGTGTTTTTCTCCTGGACTATTGCCGTCCTTTATCTTTTTTTGGAGTTGAAATATCATGAAAGAATAATCGGAGTTTTTGCGACGCCACTTATTTTTCTTTCAATCGCCTATGCATCTCTTTCCCCGTCTATTTCAGACAAGATTACCCCCCTGATTCCGGCACTTAAGAGCAACTGGCTCATTGCTCATGTAATCACATGTTTTCTGGGCTATGCCGGCTTTGCCATTGCCTTTGGATTCAGCGTAATGTATCTGGTCAAGCCCCTTGAATCCGGTTCGGGAAAACAGCTACCAAATTCGGGAGAACCCCGAACGCATGCCAACTTTTTGTTTGCAAGACTTCCCTCTTTGGATTTAATGGATGAGCTGATTCACCAGATGGTCATGTTTGGCTTTCTTTTTCTTACCATTGGCATTATTACAGGTTCTGTATGGGCAAACTCCGCCTGGGGAACATACTGGTCATGGGATCCCAAAGAGACATGGTCGCTTATTACCTGGCTTGTTTATGCAATTCTTCTTCACCTGCGCATGATGAGAGGTTGGCATGGAAAGCGTATTGCATGGGTCTCAATTATAGGATTCATGGCGGTTCTTTTCACCTATTTCGGCGTTAATCTTCTTCCTGGACTTCACAGTTATGCGTAAGTATTTACATCTTGGTTCAGATTGTGAATATCATTTTATTGCGTGCTTTGAACAGGTCGATTTTGTCTTGACAAGGCAAATGGATATTAATATAGATTGGCATTTATCTTGGCATTGCCATTTGGGATGTGTCTGTGGTGTAGAGGATGTTTTTCCTTCCACAGCTTAAATATTCAGCTCTGACCTTCTATGAGCTGATAAGGTATTAGCCGTATCAACAACTTTAATTAATGGGGTTTTCATGAGTGAATTAGAAAAGAAAACTGAAAACGGTTCTGTGGGTGCCGCAGAAGATGGTGCTTCCGGTGAACAGAAGGCAGGAGGGGATTCCGGTGTAGGAATGGGCGTCCTTTTTTTCATAGCAGCGTTTGCTGTCTGTTTTCTATCTGGATGGTTACTGTTTCCAAGTCTGCTCTACTCCAAAAAGGAGCAGCCTTTCAACTTTAACCACGCCCTTCATGTGGCAGAGACTGGTGGGTGTGATTCATGTCACTTTTTCAGGGAAGATGGCAGTTTCGCAGGAATTCCCAAAAACAGCTCCTGTGTTGAATGTCACGAAAGCCAGCTTGGAGAGACAGAAGATGAAGCTATCTTTATGACCGAGTACGTGGAAAAAGGAGTAGAGGTTCCCTGGCTTATCTATTCAGAACAACCCGATTGCGTCTTTTTCTCCCATGCTGCCCATGTGGTAGGAGCCAAGATGGATTGTGTGTCATGTCATGGCCATATTGGAGAGTCTGAAACCCTGAAACCTTATCAGGAGAACAGAATTACCGGTTACAGCCGTGATATCTGGGGAGAGAATATCTGGGGTATCAAAAAGAACTCCTGGGATCGGATGAAGATGGATGACTGTGCAGAATGTCATCAAGAGGAAACAGGAAGCAAGGGTGCATGTTTTCAGTGCCATAAATAGGCATGCTGAAGATAGTGGGAGCAAAAATACGGAAGGCCAGAGCAAGAATGGAATACGGCTCGATTATTCAGGGCTCAATGATTAAATTTGTTTTCAATATCTGAATAGATTCATCACCTTGTATTGGAATTCTTTAAACTTTATTGAGGTATATAAACCTATGAAAATAGACAGAAGAAGCTTCTTGGGACTGGGACTTGGAGCAGCAGCAGGCGTTGCGGCCTCTCCGGTAACCTGGAAACTGACTGATGACTCTTCCATCTGGACCCAGAACTGGCCTTGGACGCCTGTCCCCCATGATGGAGAAGTCTCGTTTGATGATACCGTATGCACGCTTTGTCCTGGAAACTGCGGTATCAGTATAAGAAAAATTGATGGAAGGGCTGTAAAAATTGAAGGAAAAAAAGGCTATCCTGTTAACGATGGAGGTGTCTGCCTGCATGGTCTTTCGGGGTTGCAGTATCTTTATGATCCTGCAAGGGTTCATTTTCCCATGGTAAAAAATGGTGATACCTGGAAACAGATCTCATGGGATGAGGCAACAACTCTTGTAGCCGGAAAAATAAAGGAGTTGCGGGACAAGGGGATGCCTGATTCGATCGCCTGTGTATATGGCAACGATAAAGGCTCGATTGCCGGCCTTTACAAACGCTTTCTAATGGCTGTCGGCTCACAGAATTTCTATACTGTTGACTCCATGGAAAAGAGCTGGGAGGCTTTAATTTCCAGAATGCATGGTCTAAAGGCTTCGGCAGCTTTTGACCTTGCCAATGCAGACTATCTCCTGAGTTTTGGTGCTGGATTTATTGAGGGCTGGGGATCTCCTGTTAATAATTTTCTTGCCAACAGTTCAAGAAAAGAGCGGCAGGCAAAGCTTGTTCAGGTTGAGTACAGACTTTCCAATACAGCCGCCAACGCGGATATGTGGGTGCCGGCAAAGCCTGGAACAGAAGCTGATCTTGCTCTTGGAATATGCAGTGCCATGATATCTGAAAAATTGCATGATGCTGACTTTGTTCAAAAATCAGGCAAAGCTTTTGATAATTTCGCAAAGTTTGTCAGTGAAAAGTATGCACCTGAATCAGTATCGAGAACTACTGGTATTGATGTCTCTACGATAAAAGATATTGCAGTGCAATTTGCAAAGGCAAAAACACCTGTAGCGATTGCCGGCAGAGGACGAGGTGACAGTGCCGGAAGCTTGATGGAGTTTGCAGCGGTTCACGCCCTTAACTGCCTTAAAGGTAATTTCAATAAGGCAGGAGGATTCTGGACACTTGAAAATCAGGATACTCTCACATGGCCATCTCTTGAGATGGACGATGTTGCAACAAAAGGGTACGCAAAACCTCCTGTCGGGTTGACCTCAGTCATTTCAACTGCCTCATTGCCAAAACTGTTTGAAACCATCAATGCTTCGGAAAAGAGTCCTGTAGAACTTATGATGGTATATAATTCCAATCCCTGCTTTACTCTTCACAATGCAAAAGCAGTCAAGGATGCTGTGAACAAGATTCCTTTTGTAGTCAGTTTCTCTTCCTGTATGGATGATACTGCCCAACTGGCGGATGTTATTCTTCCAAGCCACATGTTTCTTGAGATGTCACAAGATATTCACAGTGGTGCCGGCATAGCAAAGAGAATTACGGCACTCTCAAAAGCTGTTATAGCCCCTGTTTTTGACACAAAAAATCCAGGAGATATCATCATTTCTGTTGCTAAAGCTGTTGATGGCTCTGTTGCGGCAAGTTTTCCGTGGGAGAATTACGATGAGTGTCTTGAAAGCGTAAATGGAGATCAGTGGTCAACTCTATCAGAGGAGGGGTATATCGACTCTGAACTCACTGTTCCCGCTACTCCTTTGGTAGCGGATTTCTCCATATTTGAAGGCTTTCGTGGTTTTCCATCCATAGAGGGGGACGAAAAATCCTATCCATTGACGCTTGTATCTGTTGATACGATAAGACTCGCATCAGGCAGCTTTGCGTCATCACCGTTTGCGGTTAAAACAGTTGAGGATACCGTCCTTATTCAAAAAGACAGCGTTATTGAGATAAATCCTGAAACTGCGGATAAGGTCGGGGTTTCTCAGGGAGATTATGCTCTTGTTACCACGCCATTGGGTGAGGCAAAGGTGAGAGTAAACCTTTTTCACGGGATAATGCCGGGAGTGATTGCAATGCCTGAAGGACTTGGCCACTCATTTGGTACATCAAGTCAGGTGGTGACAAAAGGCGGAGCCGGATTGCTTAGTAAAAACGGTGCAACAAGCATAATCACCGCAACTGGTGGGGTTAGTGCGGCAAGTGGTACATTTGAAAACCGGTATATTGGTGGCAAGGGTGTAAATGTAAACGAGCTGATCGGGCCGATAACTGATCCTGCTTCAGGATTAGACGTTGCCTGGGGGATTAGAGCGAGGATTTCAAGAGCCTGATACCCCCTTTACGACGAAATGTTCTTAATGTTTACGATATGCTTGTTTCTGTTGTAAAATGCTCGTCGTATTTTTTAGAGAAGCACGGTATCAGGAACATGAAGAGTATCAGGAACATGAAGACTAAAATTTTCATGGAAAAACATAATTTGTTAAAGAGGTTCCGATGACACAAGATAACCACGGAAAAGCACATAAATTCGGAATGGTGATTGATCTGGATAAATGCACCGGATGCGGCTCCTGCATGGTAGCATGCATGTCAGAAAATAACGTTCCGTTTAAAGAGGATGAAACCAATAAGAAGGACAGTCTCACCTGGATGACGGTTTTTAAACTGAGCAACGAAAAAAACTTTCCAGAGACTGATATCTGTTACATGCCAAGACCCTGCATGCACTGCGGCGGAAAAGGCGATCACGGCCACTCGCCCTGTGTCTCTGTCTGCCCGGCTACTGCCACGGATTATGGCTACGATACAGGTATTGTAAGCCAGATTTATACTCGCTGTTTTGGATGCCGCTACTGCATGGGAGCCTGTCCATATCACGCAAGGTACTTTAACTGGTGGGATCCCAAATGGCCGGATGGAATGGAAGAGTATCTTAGCCCTGATGTCTCCCCAAGAATGAGAGGAGTCGTTGAAAAATGCAGCTTCTGTTATCACAGATACCAGGAGGCAAGAGACAGAGCGTACTATGAGGAGAGAAGGGACACTATAGAAGAGGGAGAGTATCAGACTGCCTGTACCCAGGCATGCCCCGCTGGTGCCATAACATTTGGTGATCTGCACAATCCTGAACATGAGGTCTATAAACTTGTAAAACCAGATCCTCATCAGTGTGGAAAGCCAAGAAATCCCAAGGCGTTCCGTCTATTGGAAAGGCTTCAGACCAATCCAAAGGTTTACTATATCTCTGAGCGGGAGTGGGTCAGAAAAGCTGGCGACAACTACCGAAAGGGAGAATGGGGTCAGCAGAAAAAGTCAGATGGCGACAAGGGGCACAAGTAAAGACTTCTGATTTGAATTGATTGAACAAATAAAGATTTATGGCTGTTGTAAGGCCATCACGAATCATGAAAATCAGAATGCATTTTCATGGTAAGTAACCATAAGTAAATAAATAAACAACCACAAGCGTAGGAGTAATATAATATGGATTCTGCATTAATACCCGAAGGTGCAAGGCGCTGCCCGTTTCCTGTGTTTGCAACAGGCATTGCGGTAGTGGGTGCTGTACTTTTGTGGGGCGTTTATGCCATGGGTCTGTGCTGGCTCAAAGGGCTTAATCAGACAAACATGAATGACTATTATGGTTTTGCCCTCTGGATCTGGGCTGATCTTGCGGTGATTGCCATTGGAGGAGGAGCTTTTTTTACAGGTCTTCTCAAATATGTCTTTGGTATTGACGAACTCAAAAATATTATAAACCTGGCAGTGGTCATTGGCTTTATCTGCTACAGCTCTGCATTGCTGATTCTTGCCATTGATATAGGGCAGCCGCTTCGTGGCTGGTTTATCTTCTGGCATGCCAATGTTCACTCCATGCTGACCGAAGTTGCCTTCTGTCTCTCTTTGTACTTTGCTGTTCTGACAATTGAGTTTATCCCGCTTGTTCTTGAAAACCGTCAAATTGACAAGGTTCCTTTCTTTCATAATCTGAGCCATAATATGCACGGTATCATGGCCGTTTTTGCCGCAACAGGTGCATTTCTCTCATGCTTCCACCAGGGTTCTCTTGGCGGAGTAGCCGGTGTTCTCTATGGACGGCCATTTGCATACAGAGAGGGACTGCTTGTATGGCCATGGACATTCTTTCTATTTACCTGGTCTGCTGCGGCCTATGGTCCATGTTTTACCTTGATGGTAACTAAAATGTTTGAAGGGATTACCCGCAAGAAACTTGTCAAGGACAATGTTGTTCATCTTCTTGCCAAAATTTCAGGCTGGATGATTACAACCTATATAATTGCCAAGATTATTGATACCATTTACTGGGCTGGCGTGACTGCTCCGGATATGGGATTCTCCCTGATGGATTTTTACTCAGGCAACGCATTCTACGGAATCTGGATACTTTTTACAGAGATAGTCATTTGTGGCATTGTGCCTGCCGTGATACTTACGGTAAAAAAATACAGGGAAAACAAAAAACTCCTGCTTGTTGCTATCTGCCTTGGCGTAGTTGGTGTATGTCTCAACCGCTGGGTAATGGTTCTTCAGGTAATGGCAGTTCCTGTAATGAGTTTTGATACATGGGCACTCTACCTGCCAAGCTGGCAGGAAATTGCAACAACAATTCTTCCTGTGGCCTATGGTGTTATCCTGATCTCTTTGGCATACCGTTATCTTCCGGTATTTCCGCAAGAGCAGGAGCTGTACGATACCAATAAATAGTTACTATCGGGGAATCTAACAAAACAGTAATAGGGAGAGTATTTATGTTTCCATTTTCTTTTGAATGGGTATGGGATGCTGGCCATTACCTTTTTTTTGGCGGCATGTGGTACACCATCATAATCCTGAGTCTTGGCATGACATATTGCCTTGTAAAGACTATTGTGGATACAGTAAGCGGAAAAGGTGGAGGCCATGGTCATCATGGAGATGGCCATAATGGGGATCATTCCGCACGCAATGGTAGCCATCACTGATCATTAATGAAATGAAATAAACAGACTCAAGGAACAGGTTATAGATAACTTGCACATTTCAGAATACACCGAGGCTGAAGGACGACGTATTTTGATTTTAAAATGAGCGTCTTATTTCGGACTCATTCCTAAACACATGGCATAATGTTAGCTGTTATACTGCCGTGTACAAATAAAAGCACATCGCTATTGTTTATCCCTGGGATAAATATAAAGGATGTGCTTTTTTGATTTCGGGACTGGATAGCATAGTCAGTCCTGGTACTTCTTATATTTGACTATTAATGCTTTTGTGGCCTGTTCCTGTTTTTTTGAAATCACCTTCCAAAAAGTATCAACCGTTTTTGCGGATATTTTTGCAGACTTTTTTTAAAAATA
>JADFYT010000071.1 GCA_015232935.1 Desulfamplus sp. | reverse complement strand
GGAAAATTGAACATTTCCCCCAGGAGTGGGAGAGTGCTGTGTGTGAGACATTTACACCGGTAGGCTATTTAACAGAGTTCGTAATGTCAGAATCCATATTGACCGAAGAGATCTGGCGTTCTACCGGAACAGTTAATATTGAAGATACAATACTTATTGTTGATAATACAATTGAAGGGGCTAAAGAGAGTAGCGAAAAAATTCAGCAAGACACAGATATTATAGAGTATACGGATATTATAGAAAATGCTTTCTTCAGATCTCTTGAATGCAACATAGGCAAGATAGGCTATGTTCTTCTGAAACCTGAACCGATTATGGGAACAGAGTATGCCTATACAGATGATTACCTTCAAGAGTGGCAGGCAGATGAGGATGATGGTTAGCAGGATATATAGATTGCCAGAAAAGTCTTTTGGCAAGACAACCCTTTGCCGGTGGGTTCAGGCGGCGTTTTCACCAATTTAATTATCTGGAAAACTATAGATAAAGATAATGGTTTGGCAGAATAGCTCAGATGGGGTCAGTCAGGTACGCTGGATGAAACAGGGCTGGATTAAATCGGAAAATTAATCTTGGGAATAGTGTCAGGCACTCTTTATAAAGCCCCTTCAAGATCAAGGAGATATCTCTTGATAGCAAGCCCGCTGGAAAAGCCTGTCAATGAGCCGTTCTTGCCAATCACCCTGTGACATGGAATTATAATCGGAACCGGATTTTGACCGACCGCCCCTCCAACTGCCCTGCACCCTTTGGGGTTGCCTGTCCGCTCCGCGATATCCTTGTACGAAACTGTGGTTCCGAATGGTATTGACATGAGTGATTGCCATACTTTCCGCTGAAAAGGTGTGCCCTTAGGGTCAAGAGGGATAGAGAATTTTTCCAGGTCTTTGTTAAAATATGCACAAAGTTCATCTGCAGTATGTTGCATCCTTTCAGGATCCTCAATCCACCCCTGCTGATCAACAGCAAACCTTGTTCCGTCACAGGGGAAAAACAGCTTTTGAAGCCCTTTTTCACCCTGTACGGCAAGAAGTTCTCCCAATGGTGTTGTGATATAGCAGTAAAAAATCAAGGGCTGTTCACTTGTTGTCTGCTCATTGGATATTTTTACCATGAAAATGCATTCCGCTTTTGATGATTCGAGGTGGCCATGCGACAGCCATGAATATTATTCAATAATCATGAATGCTGTTCAATAATAAAGGATATTGGAAGCACATGAAGTTGCCGGCTTTTTTCCTGGGTGTTTCCGACCCGCCATCCAGTACAAGAGAATTTACCATCAAGAAGCGTGTCAATACTTTTTGCGATTCCCTTAAGATTGATGATTGGATGCCTCTCAAAAACAGTAGGTAACCCGTAGGTAAGATTACAGGCCAGACATTTACCAGGTCTCTGTTTAAGCTGAAACTCAAACAGAAGCTGATTCTTCTGCACGCCCTTGAACGCCAGACTAATATCATAAGCACCTTCTGAAGCTTCTCCGTAAAGTGCTTCAAAGAAATTATCGGCTCTGTCAGAAGGAAATATTTGATCAAGCCTTTCCCTTGTAAAAAGATCTGAACCTTCAGTTAAAATCATGTCAATCATTTTCTCCAGCGTTTAAAAGTTGATTTACAATTTGATTTTCATTATCACATAAATTTAGAATTATAAAATAAAATTTATCAAAATTTGACTCATCATGCTTTCATGGGTTAGTAATCAATGAGTGTGTCTTTAGATGATTCTTTTAAAAAAAAGAGTGTTAGCCTTTTTGTATTTTACCATGAAAATACATTCCGATTTTCATGATTCCGGGTGGCCACGCAACAGCCATGAACGTCTGTTTATTTATCGTATCAGGAACGAAGCTGCGACGATACGCCCATTACGGTAAGTAGCTAAACGAACATGGTCGGATGGGAAGCCGGCCACCCCCAAGCATGAAAACCATAATGTGTTTTCACGGTAAATATAAAAAGGCCGCTCTCCTTTAAAAAAACACAGGGGAGACTTTAAAATGAAAACCGTTAATGTTCTTGTGAAAAAAGGGGCTTTGCGAACCCAGCCATCTTTTATCGGCCAGGTGATTGCAGATGTAGGCTATGGAGAGGCTGTCCAGGTGGTTGAACAGGCAAATGGCTGGACACGCGTCAAGGTTATCCGAAACGGACATATGGGATGGATGCATGATTCTGCTCTGTCTGACAAGGCAATGTCACTTAAGTCAGGAGGCTTAAACGCGGGGCAATCCGCGACTGGAGATGAACTTGCCCTTGCTGGTAAAGGATTTAACAAACAGGTGGAGCAGCAGTTCAGGTCAAGAAATCCGGGAGTTGATTTTTCATGGGTCAACAAGATGGAAGCATTCACCATATCTGACCGGCAGGTACAGATATTTTTGCAGGAGGGTCAAGTATTGCCAGGAGGAGGAGGTCAATCATGAACAGCAACAACATGCCAGACTTAAAACCATTGAGCGTGAAGCCATTGAACAAAAAAGAGCTTGCACAAAATTATGACAATAATCTTTTTAACAGAAGAGATGTATTGCGGACTGCCGGTATCGGGTTGGCAATGGTACCGGTTGCTGCCATTCTTAGTGGATGCGAAACCATGAACGCCATGACCCAGGTTGGTGCCCAGATAGGAGCCGCATCAGGACTCATATCGCACTCCCAGGCAGATTCCCTGCAAAAAGTGGTTACAGTGACCAGCAAGAGCTTTGAAGATTTTACCCCTGAGCAGGAGTATTATATCGGCCGTACAGTCGGGGCAATCATTTTACAAAAATACAGGCCATACAACAATCATGAGGCAAATCAATATCTTAATCTTCTTGGTCAGAGCCTCTCCCGTGCATCAGATCGGCCTGAAACATATGGCGGATATCATTTTCTTATTCAGGATTCTGGTGAGATAAACGCACTGGCTGCACCAGGTGGTCTTATATTTATCACCCGCGGGCTGTTGAACTGCTGCCGCAGCGAAGATGCCCTTGCAGGTGTCCTTGCTCATGAAATCGCACATGTTCAGGAAAAACATGGCATTCAGGCGATTGAAAAATCAAGAATCACGTCAGCATTGACAACCATTGGCGTTGAAGGTGCCAAAAACTTTGGATCATCAGAGCTTGCAAGTCTGACAAGCACGTTTGAAAGCTCCATTACAGATATAACAGGCACACTTATAAACAGCGGCTACTCAAGAAGTTTTGAAAAAGATGCTGATCTGAACGCGGTGAGGATACTCAGACGCGTGGGATATAACCCGGGTGGTCTTCTGGATATGCTTGGCATAATGAAACAGAGCCTTCAGCCCGGCAGAAATGATTTTGGACAGACCCATCCGACTCCTCAGGATCGCATAGCCCTTCTTCAAAATGCGATAGGTAGCGTTACCCTGGTTCAAAGCCCGGGGGTCAGGCAAAAAAGATTTGACAGGTTCAGAAAAAAAATCTGATGAGACTCAAACCTTTTTCTGGTTCAAGGGAATGGTTTCACGGAATATTGAGCGGAGTCGCAGCCGCGTTGATAGCACTGGCCTTATGGCACTTTGGCCTTCTGGATATCTGGGAGGGCAAAACCTGGGACTGGCGGGAATCAATAATGGCAAAACCATCTTCTGCAACAGGCGAGATATGCCTGATACTTGTGGATCAGGGCAGTCTTGACTGGATGAGTCAAAATAACGGCCTGAACTGGCCATGGCCGCGTGAAATATACAGTGTGGTTGTAGATTTTTGCAAAAGAAACCAGGCGAAGGCTGTAGCCTTTGACGTGCTTTTCACCGAACCATCAAGCTATGGAGTTGAAGATGACAGAACTTTTGGAAAAGCAGCGGCTGATTATGGCAAGGTGGCATCCGCAGCATTCCTGAAAAAACTGAGCGGCAGCCATACAAAATGGCCTCAAGGGGCCGGCTTTGAACCAATCGTGCTTGAAGGTGCCAATTCCTGGCTCAAGACCCCGGCGGGTCAGGCATGTCTTTTTCCAAGAGCGGTCATGCCCATACCTGAATTGACAGCCACTTCTGCGATACTTTGCAATGTTCAGCAGGAGCCTGATCCTGACGGCATATATCGCAGAACGCGAATGGTGAGCTTTTTCGACAGCAAGGCAGTGCCAAGCCTTGGCCTCGGGATCTACTTTGCGGCTGATAACGAGTTGAAACCTGCGACCGTTAACGGCTTGAAACCTGCGGCTGATAGAGATTCGGGGGGAAAAATAACGCAGGAAAAAGACATCACAAAAGGATCGGAAAAAAAATTTACAGGAGAGATAATACAACATGCAGACAACTCATCAGGCATTTTAAATATTGCCAACCGTAAAATACCTCTGGATGCAAAGGGAGAGGCAATACTTCGTTACAGAGGCCCGTCAGGAACCCACAAAACCTACAGTGCTGCAGCTATCATACAGTCGGAAATAGAGTTCAGAAATGCAGGGGGATCATCTCATAATACAAAAAATCAGGTACAAAGACAAAATCAGGACAATTACAAGGAGAGTTTCAGGGACAAATATGTTTTTTTCAGCTTCTCCGCTCCAGGGCTTTTTGATCTTAGATCCTCACCTGTTGACAGTGTCTATCCCGGGGTAGAGATTCAGGCCACCATGCTTGACAATTTTCTGGCTGGAGATTTTATCCGTGACACCCCCGGATACTTCGTAATTATACTGGTACTTTTCTGGTCTGTAATATTTTCTGTATGTATGACCTTTTTTAAAGGAGTCATTGTGCTCCTTTTGGCTGGCACATCATCCATAGTCATGCCGGTCGGGATATCCCTTTTAGCTTATAATACCGGAATCTGGATGCCGCTGATAGTGATAGAAACAGCCGCCGTCACAGCTGTTCTGTTTTCACTGGGTCTCAATTACGTACGTGAAGGCCGTCAGCGACGTTTTATCAAGAGTGCATTCAGTCAGTATTTAAGCCCTCTATTTATTGAACAGCTTATCAGGCATCCGGAAAAACTCAAACTTGGCGGCGAGAGAAAGGAGCTCTCTATCTTTTTTTCAGATCTCCAGGGATTTACCTCCATTTCTGAAAAGCTCTCCCCTGAAGATCTGACATCTCTTTTAAACAACTACCTCTCTGCAATGACACAAATAATCCATGAAGAGGGAGGAACTGTGGACAAGTATGAAGGAGATGCCATCATTGCCTTCTGGAATGCCCCCCTGGATGTAGATAACCACGAGGCCTGTGCGGTGAGAGCGGCTCTCCGGTGCCAGCAAAAACTTGCACAGATGCGTCCAGAGATGAAAAAGATTGTGGGTACAGACATGCTTATGCGTATCGGCTTAAACACAGGCATTGTTGTAGTCGGCAACATGGGTTCTCACTCACGCTTTGACTATACAATGCTTGGAGATGCTGTAAATCTTGCTGCACGGCTGGAAGGGGCCAATAAAGAGTTTGGAACCTACACCATGATATCTGCATCCACCCATAAAGCTATTAAAGATTACACCCATAAATCTATTAAAGACGATACGGCAACCTTTGGAAACCTTGTATCAGATCACGAGAGTTCCGGGAATGCAGCGTCTTTAACATGCGAGAATCTGGCATATGAAGGAGTTTTGTCGGAAAACGGCACTGCAGAAATAAAAGATGCTTCAACAAAGATGCTGAGCGGCGGATGTTTTGCATTCAGGGAGCTCGCAAGGCTTGCGGTAGTTGGTAAAAAAGAGGCAATTACAGTGTTTGAGCCAATGTTTTCAGATCAGTTTGAAAGCAATCAGGATATTTACAGGATTTATGATAATGGCCTTCAGCTTTTTTATAACGGGCAGTTGCAGGAGGCTCTGGAGATATTTTCCACAATTTCTGACATAGACCCCCCTGCCCTGGCCTACGTCAGAAAATGTAATGAGCTTTCAAGTGAATTTTCAGCAAATCCACTGCCAGATAACTGGAGTGGTGTCTGGACCATGACCAGAAAGTGATTTGAGTGTAGTGCCTTGTCAAATCTTCCCCCTGGCCAGAATGGTGTTCCATACCCCGTCAGGGGATACTGTTTCTATAACAGTACCACCCTCTTTTTTGAGATACGCAACTACTTTATCAACCTCACTTCTTAAAAGACCTGAGAGAATCAGCCATGAATGATTCAAAAACCCGGGGATTTCAAGAATCTGCCTCATGACGTCATAGTGGATATTTGCAACAACAAGATCCGCAGGTATTGAAGCAAAATCTTCCGCCCTGCCCTGAATTGCCAGGATTTTATCTTCAAGAGAGTTCAGCATGATATTGTTTTGCGTGGTCTTTACCGCAAGCAGGTTAAAATCAATGGCCAAAACCCTCCTGGAGCCAAGAACGGCTGCCGCAAGAGCAAGAAGCCCTGTGCCTGTACCGATATCCAGCACGGTTGAAACAGGTTGGGATTGCAAGACATATTCGATATACCCAAGGCAATCCTCTGTGGTTGGATGGCGACCCGTCCCGAACACCACACCCGGATCCAGTAGAATACGCTTTATGCCCGGCTTGTTGACAAATGGAATTTTCCAGGGGGGAGATACGCAAAGGCTGCCTGATGTATAGGGTTCAATTCTCTCTCCATGCCAATCCTCACCGCTCATTTCATACCGCTCAATCAGCGTAAGGCTATTATCTTTTGACAGCATAAGTTCTATTGCCTCATCACATGGAGCAGAAAAAAACAGAAAAGAGAAACCATGCTCTTCCCAGTTTCCGATAAAAGTGCTGTCATGACTTGAATTATCAGATACTTCATGACTTGAAGTATCTGATTCTTTCTGTTGAGAATCCGATTCTATCATTCTGGAATCAAGATTATCGTGCTGTAGATCGATACTGTAACTTTCATGTAATGCTCTTTCCAGAGCACCATTTTCAGGAATGCCATCCAGATAATATATCCACAACTGCTCATAAGGATTTGTCACTTGTAACCTCCGACAGGTTTTTTTGAAATTGAATCAAGATTGCTTGATTATAGGCTTGATATTTATCTATAACAATGCCAATTAAGAAAAACAATGCCAATCAGATCTTCCTTAATATGGCAATACGGCCACAAAAGCAGTTGACTCTTATTTTGATGAATTCACCGAAAAATCAGGAGGAACATTGGATTTTACATTTTTTTCACCCGTCAATATAGTTTTCGGGCATGGCACTTCAAAAAAACTTGCTGATTATATTGCCCGGCATCTTTTTACCCGGTGCAAAAAAGCTATTCTGATAACAGGAAAAAAGAGAGCCAGAGCTGACCATATTATCCAGAACCTTAGCAATTCAGGCATTGCTCATGAGATTATGGAACAGACAGGAGAACCATCTATAGATGATATTGTAAAAGGTGCTGAAACGGCAAAAACAACAGGAGCTGATTTTATTGTCGCTGTTGGTGGAGGAAGTGTAATTGACGCGGGCAAGGCAATAGCGGCAATGGCAACAAACATGCAAGATATAATGCAATATCTTGAGGTAATCGGCAAGGGTCGCCCTCTGACTGAAAGACCGCTGCCAATGATCGCAATTCCCACCACCTCTGGAACAGGTGCAGAGGTTACATGTAACGCTGTGATCTCGTCTTGTGAATACAAGGTCAAGGTGAGTCTGAGAAGTCCGTCCATGTATCCGTCTATTGCCGTGATTGACCCGCGACTTTCTCTTTCCATGTCTCCGGAAGTTACGGCATCCACAGGCATGGATGCTCTTACTCAGCTTATTGAGTCGTTTACCTCCCGATTTGCAAACCCGATCACAGATGCCCTGTGCAAAGAGGGTATCGCCATTATTTCAAGATCCTTTAAAAAAGCCTATGACGAGCCGGATGACATTGATGCAAGATCTGACATGTCTATTGCTGCTCTTTTGAGTGGAATTACCCTTGCCAATGCAAAACTTGGAGCTGTGCATGGAATAGCAGGCCCTATGGGCGGTATGATCAATGCATCTCACGGGGTTATATGTGCCCGTCTTCTTGGCCCTGTTATGGCTGAAAATATTTCAATGCTTGAAAAGCGGCTCCATGAACAAGGCAGTGAAAATATTAACATGGCTCAAGCACAATCAGCAATCAACAGATATCATCAAATTGCACGCCTGTTGACCGGCAATCCAGATGCTGGGTCTCATGATGGGATCAGCCATATTGACGAGATTGCAAGATATATGAATATACGAAAGATTGCTTTTCCCGGACTGGATTCATCACAGATAGCCCTGATTTCAAAACAGGCAGAGCTGTCAAGCAGCATGAAGGGTAATCCTGTAACTCTTGCCTCTGCCCAGATCAGAAAAATAATTCAAGAGGAGTTCTAAATGAAAGGCAAAATGACGCACGTAGGGGATATTCTTGAGAGTGCGTTGAAAAATTTCAGACCAAGTGGTGATACAGGCATGACCAGAATATGGGATTTGTGGCATGTGTCGGTGGGTGAGACAATCGCCCGAGAGGCAAAACCCGGAGCATTCAAAGATGGAATTTTGATTGTTAATGTCTCAAGCTCTGTCTGGATGCAACAGCTCACATTTCTCAAACAGGATATAGTTGCCAAACTGAACCAGATACTTGAGTGCGAAATGGTAAAGGAGATCAGATTTAAAATTGCAAAGGTGCATAACTAATTGCAAAGCTACACAACTCAACTATCAGAATCTGTTAAAAGCATCGAATATGTTAAAAATATCGAATTAACCGAACATAGTGAATTAGCCGAGCATGGTGAATTAGCTGAATATAGCGACGTTGTTAAAAATAGTGACTTTATAGAAAATATCAGGATTATACAGCCTGAAGAGGGGTACAGATTCTCCATAGATCCCTTTTTATTGGTTTCAGACATAGTACCTGAAAGCAACGAAAGAATATTGGATATTGGTACAGGCTGCGGAATCATGCCTCTGCTTCTTGCATTTAGATATTCACATATCCATATAACAGCCGTGGAGATACAAAAAGAGCTTGCTGATATGGCACAGCAAAATTTTGAGGCAAATCAGCTTTCAGACCGAATCAGGTTGATCAATGATGATATCAGGCAAATTAACTGTTTAAACTCGGATAGCAAAATTGAGCTTTCAGGCACATCAAACACAGGTGGTCAATTTGACAGGGTAATTTCCAACCCGCCCTACAAAAAAAAAGGGAGCGGCAGACTAAATCCTGATCTTCAAAAAGCCATTGCACGCCATGAAATAACCCTCTGTCTTGATGAACTGCTATTATCTGCTGCCCGATTTCTCAAGCCAGAAGGATTATTAAACCTGATTTATCCTGTCAATCGCCTGACTGAGTTAATCTCCTCAATGAATAGATACGCAATCAAACCTCTCTCTTTAAAATATCTCCACACAAAAAAAGGTGGCACTCCAAAGCTTGTATTGGTTTCAGGTATTAAACAGGCATAAAATTTTGCGTACCCACTGCGTATTTACCTTTAATCATAAAAATCAGAATGCTTTTTCAGGAACTTAAAATGCTTGACATATAAGCCCAGAAAGTATATCTACTGCCAACATATTTTTGCGGAGAGATGGCCGAGTGGCTGAAGGTGCACGCCTGGAAAGCGTGTGTATCTTAACGGGTACCGAGGGTTCGAATCCCTCTCTCTCCGCCATTACAACATTCAGAGAAACACCGTAAAACACCGAAACCCTTGAGAAATCAAGGGTTTTTTTGTTGTCTATTGTCCGGCAAGGTGTTATAAAAACCCACTTGATAAAGGTTTTTTTAGGGCAAGGTTAAGGTATTT
>JADFYT010000070.1 GCA_015232935.1 Desulfamplus sp. | reverse complement strand
TGCTCCTACAACAGCAACAATATTGTTACCAGGAGCTGTTCTTATCTTTTCTGCCAGATACTGATCCCTTTCGTCAATAAGAACCTTTTCAATGATCGGGTGTGATTTTTTTACATCCGCAAGAAGAGTCTGCAAGATATCCTCCTGCTTCATCCGCTCAATCTCCTCTTCCGTAATATCTTCGGAAGCACCAAGAGAGAGAATCAGCTGGAACATAAGTTTTATCTTTTCCCGGAATCCCATGCTACGCCATACACGTGTCAGGGTTGTCTGTATCTCTCGGTCAGCAGGAACAAGAGTCGAGCCTTCCGACTGTGCGGCATCAATCGCGTTTATCATCTCCTGGCCTGGTTTTATGTCAAATTTCTCGGCAAGTCTCTTCTGAAATGACGCAAGCATAAGGTTGACAAGAAGCAGCATGGATTTTTTTTCACGTATCACCTTTACAATGTCCATGTTCCGCCAGCTATCCTTGTCCTTGATAGATTTAAGACGGGTTGCACAGATCTCCACACACACAGTGTCTGGTTTTTCATTATGGATAACCTCCTTGACAAGCTCCGCACTATCTTTTGAAACATGGGCTGTTCCGATCAGGGTTATCTTTTTGCCGTTGCACAGGATTCTGTCAACCATTTTGTGCTCTATCGGGCAAGAGCTCTCTTTGTGCACTATCGGGGAAGGGATCGCTTCCAGATGATGATCATCTTGAGCCTTGTCATCCCGCGTCTCAAGAGTGTTAGATGAGATAGATTCCTTGTTTAATGAAATAGAGTCCTTGTCTGTCCGGATACTCTTTTCTGCAAGTGAAGTGCTCTTTGTCAAGGTGTTGCTTTCTTCCATCAGGATATATGTCCTTTTTTAGTTAGTGTCCTGTTTCTTTAATCTATAGCGAAAATGCTGCCCTGATACCAAGGGCGGAGGCATTCTGATGGACAGATTATAAACACTTTAACATGGATGGCAATATATTTCCCGGCCATTCCAAATTAAATGACTAAAGGGACATGAGCATCATATGCTTGGCACTGTCAATGGCCAAAATGATCCGGATGTTAAGTGAGTCTGGCGTAGACAAAATTGTGGATTAGCATAGATTTTAACCGTTTTGCCGGAATAACTATCTCTTTGAAAAGACCAGCATCACAAAGAGTCTCTGTCAGGTTGTGGGGGTAGTTGATCATCAGCACAGTGCACCAAGGTGAAAGGATTCACCGATATTTACAATCCGGTTCAGAAGTGATTCCAGCGGTGAAATAGGTACTTTTACCACTGTTGTACCAGCAATAACTGCGGCATGTGGATTGGAAATGCCGGAGCCGCTACCAGAACTGAATCATCATGGCCAGGCAGGTCAAGGCAGAGATGGGAAATTCTCTCTTTGGGAAATTCCCCGAAAAGGGTAAAAGGAAGAACCAATGAATGATTAAACATTTCCAAGTGTCTACAGCCACTTTGGTGCTCTTGTTGATCTGGAGAGCACCGAGGGAGAGAAAATTGAGTGATTTGTCAGGCGGATGTAATTTTGTGATTCCTTGCCCACTCTTTTGTTTTGTCAACAGTGCGAAGCACGGCTTTGATTGTGGCTAAAACAAAAGATTGGGGAGAGGATTTTGCCAGGACTGCAGCCACACCTTCATTCAACCAGTCGGCATGATCTTGTGGATCTTCACTTTGTCCGGATAAGTAAACAACAGGGACGAGTTTTGTATCTTTTCTGCCCAGCAACATTCTAAGTGTATTTTCTCCGCTTCTGGTTGTCGGGAAAAATCTGTCCAGAAGTATCAGATCCGGCAGAGTGTTTCCAGGATTTAAAGCAGATAGCAGTCGGTTTGTACCTCCAAATATTTCAACGTCATATCCTGACATTACCAAAAGTTTTGACATGACATCAAGCACCTGCTGATCATCATCAACAATGAAAATTGTTTTCTTCTCCGCCTGTTCAGGTTCGGATTCTTTTGATTGCCGACTGTTCGTGTGGTTGTTTGCAAAAAACAGATCTGTTACTGTCTCGTATTGCCCCTTGTTTTCGGTGGTTATTTTTTCTTTTTTATAATTCAAAGCAGAAGTGGCCGAATCAGTAGATGCATTGCCGGTGACGGGGCAAATTGGCGTCTGGCCCGCAATTATCTCTATTTTTAGAAGCTCGAAGATTTTTTCAAGAAGTTTGTTTAACGCCAAAGGTTTTGCAAAAGTTGCGACTGCTCCGGTTCTTTTAGCCACACCAAAATACTCTTCCGGCTTAATACCTCCTGCTCCTGGAATGCCTCCGGAAATAACAATAGCAGGTATTTTTCTTTTCTCTGCTTCGTGTGAAACTGCAAGTCCGATTGTGTTCGGCATTAGAATATCCGTAATTACCAGTTCTATTTCATGTTTAGCCATTATTTCCAACCCTTCTTCACTATCTGCAGCCGTCAGCACCTCAAAATTGTTCTGCCTCAATAATTTATTTAAAAGGTTACGGATACTCAGATCATCATCAACAACCAAAATTTTTTTCATTTTTCTTTTTTCTCCAATCGTATGAAACCTTATTAATGGTTTTTTATTTTGTTTTTTTGCAAATCTCTATTAAAAAAGTTTTGCACTTTCAGAAGAAATTTCAAAGATTTGAAAAAATACCCCTAGAAATGATCCATTTTTTATGAAAATGTGGAAGATATCTCTTTTTCAACCGGTTTTCACTACTGACTTATCAAGCACACGGCGGATTGCCTGTGCCAGATTCGCTATTGCTACAGGTTTTATCAAAAATTCATTTATTCCAAGTTTTGAAGCTTCATTTTTTGTTACTTCTTCTGAAAATCCTGTCATTAATATTACCGGAAAATCACTCTTTTGCTGCCAGAGAGTTTGTGCCAGTTCAATTCCGGTCATCTCCGGCATAGACATATCGGTGATAAGTACATCTGCATTTTTTTTCGGAAAAGTATCAATTAATTCGGCACAAGAGGTAAATTTTCTTACGTGATATCCTAAATCCTTAAGCATTTTTACTAACATGTCCATGATAGCCGTCTCATCATCAACAACAAGAATATTTTCTGTCCCGCCGATAATATCTGATGTTTTGTCGGTTTTACTCCTGCACTGCGCTTCAAAAATAGGGAGGTAAACACTAAAAACTGTCCCTGTTCCAACCTCGCTTTCAACAAATATCTCTCCGCCAAGCTCTTTGATAATGCCATGAACCACGGAAAGCCCCATACCTGTTCCTTTCCCGGGCATTTTCGTTGTAAAAAATGGCTCGAAAATTTTATTTTTAATTTCCTTAGGTATGCCTTCTCCTGTATCGCTGACTTTAAGTTCAAGATATCGATGCTTGGGTTTGAGTGTGGCTTTTGTCTGGTCAGGTATCTCCGAGCCGATGTTACGAACTTTTATAGAAAGTTTTCCACCCTTGTGTTCCATGGCATGTTTGGCATTAGTACACAGATTCATGATAATCTGATGAATCTGTGTAGGATCGGCAAAAATTATCTCAGGGACTGAGGGCAGCTCAATAGAAAACTCTATATTGGCCGGGAAAGCAGGCTTAAGGAGCTTTAAAACCTCTCTAAGAATCAATCCTACCTCTACCATTTGAGGCTCCTGGAAGGTCTGGCGGCTAAAGGTAAGAATCTGTCTGACCAGATCTTGGGCTCTTTTGGCGGCTTTTTCAATTTCTTGAAGATTCTCCTTTATGTCGTCCGTAACATGTGGATTCCATAAAGTCATCTCTGCATATCCCATAATAGGAAAAAGGATATTGTTGAAATCGTGGGCAATACCGCCTGCCAAAACACCAATGGTCTCCATTTTCTGGCTTTGTTGAAGGCGTGCTTTTAATTCCGCTCGTTCCATATCTTGTCTGTCCAGCCTTCTTTTTTCCGCCAGTTGTTGCACCACAATCTTCAACAACTCATCCATTTCAAAGGGCTTGACAATATAATCGTTGGCACCCGCATGCCAGGCAGTAACAATATCATTTGGTTGAGTTTTTGCGGTTACCATCACCACTCGAACGTTTCTGAATTCAGGCATTGTATCCTGAATTATACGGAGAGTCTCTATACCGTCGGGATGATCCATCATCCAGTCAAGGAGGATTACATCAGGATTAAACACAGATATATTTTTCAAACACTCATTACCTCCCTGAAGACTCACGATCTCATAATCATCTTCAAGAAACCCGGAAGCGACCAATCTGTTCTCCTGATTGTCATCAACAATCATAACTCTTCCTTTTCCCATTATTCCCCCTTAATATTATTTCACTAATATTTTTTTGTATCATAAGACTTCACTGAAATCATAAATGAATATTTTGATATTTATTTTAAGTGTTTGCAATGGCGATGGTAAAATAGACGGTACTTCCTTTACCTAGTTCACTTTTGATTTTTATTTGTCCCCCCATCATCTCTACTAATTTTTTGGAAATTGCCAATCCCAACCCTGTCCCCCCCGAATCTTTCATCTTTGTTGTGGCCTGTTCAAATCTATTGAAAACTTTGTGCAATTCACTTTGAGCAATACCGCACCCTGTATCACTCACCTCAATTTCAGCCATATTTTCATCTGTCTGCCGACAGGATATTGTTATCAAGCCTTTTTCGGTAAATTTGATTGCATTGCCCACAATATTAAAAAGAATCTGATTAAGGATCTTTCGGTCAGCCATCACATTTGGTATCCCAAAAGCATTTGAAATTTTAAGTTTTAAGTTTTTTTGTTGGGCCATGTGGTGCATTCGAGACTCTATTTCGTCAAGCACTGAACCCAGAGCAATTTTTTCCATATGCAAATCCAGCCGTCCTGCCTCTATTTTGGAAAAATCAAGAATGTCATTAATCAATTCGATCAGATGGCGGCATGATTCAAGTCCAAGTTTACCCCTTTCGATCACTTTATCTATTTGAGGAGGGTCTTTTTCTGCATCCTTGATAATCAATTGAAGAAATCCGTATATCCCGTTAAGAGGAGTACGAAGCTCATGGCTCACATTGGATAAGAAATCGGTTTTTGCAATGTTTGCGGCTTCTGCAAGCTCTTTTGCCCTTGCCAGTTTATACTCATATTGCCGCGTTCTCAAAATACTCCACATAGTTGCCATAAAGAGACTTACCTGTCGAATATCAGAATTTTCGTATGGCTTACTCTTGTTAGCCACTCCTGCCACCGCCACAATTTTATCATCCTCAAAAACAGGCACACTGAGGTGGCGGTTTATTGAAAAATGACCTTCAGGCAGCTCTTTTTTGTCAGTCAGGTCAGGGTAGTTATTGTGAATGACAGCCTCTCTTTTACGAACAGAGTCCGCCCAGATTCCCGCCATATGAATGCTGTAGTGATGTTTTTCTGTAATCATGCAGTTTTCCAACATCTCGGTTGACCATAAGAAACGGCTGAACCTCCTTTTGTCTTCATTAAAAAAGTAGAGATAACCAAGTTTACTTTCGGTTAACCTGACTATCGATTCAAGGGCAAAATCCAGAATCTCCTGTTTACTCTCTGTTTTCATTAAACTCAGATGGAGCAGGTTTCTCAACCGTTCCTCATTCAAAATATGTTCATGGTTTTGTTGATTCAATCTGGCAGTGCGTTCACGCGTCAATTCAGCAAGACGACTCTCCATCTCCTTTCTTGGTAGTATGAAAGAGATATCTTTTCCATTATCTATTGTGTCAATCTCTCCCTTTCTTATTAGAATAAGTATGGCTTCAGCTTTTAACAATCTCTCTTCTATCTCTTTATATGTTGGTCTTGTCACTTTTGATAATCCTATAGGGGGCTTCATGGATTAGGAACTAAGACTAAACAAGTTACCCATGTTAACTCTCCCCACAGTCCTCTATACATAAATAGAGAGGTAAGAGTTTGAGCAAGCTATTTAGACCTCATAACTTAGTGTGATTTTTATGATTCGCGTGCATAGTGTTCAGCGTTTCCGCATCAGAGGTTATCATTGTTCACTCAAATCAGTGATTATGCGGACTCGTTCCTTAATAGCTAAGTACCAGTGCTAAAGTTTTTACCTGCATCTATAGTTTAATATGACAATAATATCAAATAATTATGATTTGAGTAACAGGAAGAAATTTTTAGGCTATTACTTATTTGTTAAGAGTTCCATTTTAATTTTATTAGCATCAGACAGATCTCCTGCCATATAGGATGGGGGATGATGTGAATCCACTATAAGCATGGGAGTGATATAAACTCCTTTTGCTACGGCTAAATCGTGATTATTCAAAATATCCACTATTTCAAGATAGTAGTCATCTTCCAAATAATTTTTACAAAATTGTTTTATATTGAATATAGCTTTTACAGAGTTGTGCTGACTGTTGGCTACAAACAGAATAAACTGGTATTTTTTATCTTTCATTTTATGTTATCTCCCCTCTCATTATCACTCGTATAGTAAAGGATTTTTGAGATCCCCTCTCATTATCGCACGTGTGGCATAGGATTTTTTAAGCTCTTCCTGAGCAGATTTTAATACTTTAAGTTCATACTCTTTTGTCTCAATTTTCTGCTCCAACTGTATCTGTGCGGCTCTATCTTTCTCCTCCTGTATATGCCTTGCCGTGCCTGTGAGCATTTTGTTGACACCAGTATAAACCGGCAGAAGAGTGATTCCATTATCAGTAATCAGATATTCCCTGTATTGATTGGAATGGCGGCTGCCTCTTGATTTGATACAGATTAAAGTTCTGTTAATCTCTCCACTGACCTCAACATAGTGAAGAGAGATCACAGCATCAATTACTGAAGATATCTCAATACCGCTCAACTCCTGAATAGAACTTGGTGAAACCGTCTGATTCAACATAATGCATGTAATTCCTCTATCTTTGCAGATATTTAAAATGCGAACCAAAAAATCAAACGAAGCCCTTTCCGATCCCATGCGGTGACAGGCTGAAATAGCATCAATAACAACATGCTCTGGCTTAAAATTCTCTATCTCCCTGAATGCGCGTAATAGATGTTCTTCCGAACCCAATGATTCAGGCAACCCTGAAATATAGTGAAATCTGCCGGATTCCTGAGCATGTCTCAAATCAATGCCGGGAGACAACATGTTGTTAACCATAGCATCCTGGGATTCTTCAAATGAAATATAGAGAAGATTTTCCCCTTTTTCGCAAACCGAACAGGCAAATGTTGCTGCAAGAGATGTCTTGCCGGTACCTGTGACTCCGGCAATAAGTACCGAAGATGCTCTACGGTAGCCGCCGCCAAGCACTTTGTCTAAATCTTGCAGCCCGGAAGATACATAACTGCCTAAAGGCTTGTGGCGAAGTCCCAGAGTGGAGATTGGTATAATGTTGATTCCTCCAACACCGATTGTGTAAGGACACTCATTTCTTCCAAATCTGGAACCACGGTATTTTTTAACTCTCAGAATTAGAGTGGTAATCTGGTTTACTACTCTCTGGTCAAGATAAATTACGCAGTCAACAAGAGAATCCATGAACTCATAGGTAGCAAAAGCGTCCGGTGTAACAGGTTTTGTTGTAAAAATTGCAGTTATTCCGTGCTTGCGAAACAACTTCTGAAAGAGAAAAATCTCCTTGCGCTCTTCATTCGAGTCAAAAAAATTCAGCAGAACATCAAGGGCATCAAAAACCACTCTTTTAATCCCATGCCTCGTTGCCATATTGTCGATAATTACCCGTAAACCCTCCAGGTTTATTTTGCCAGCAACTATCACTTCAGGTGAAAGAGGATTGTCAAGAAGTATCAGTTTTCCCTCTTTTTCGAGAGGCTCCAAATCAAACCCAATGGTAAGAGCGTTCTGTCTTAAGGCACTCACTGTCTCTTCAAAGGAGATAAAAATACCTGGCTCGCCATTTTTTGCTCCGTCATAAATAAACTCCATGCTGAAATTGGTTTTTCCGCAGCCAGGCCCTCCATTGATTATGCATGTTCTGTTTTTTGGAAAACCGCCCTCTAAAATTTCATCCAATCCTGAAATTCCAGAAGATACTTTTGGTAATTGGTATGTTTGATTCATATATCTTTGTCCTCATTTTTGAGCTTTTATGTTTTATCGCCCAGAGCTTTAGTCTTCGGCACTCAATTTATGACGGTTCAGAGTATAACTATCCTTTAAATTTCTCTTTAACACTCAGAATTTTTTCCTTGATGTTCAAAAACGCCTCAACTAATACAGGGTCAAAATGTTTTCCTCTATCTTTTTCAATCAGATTAAATGCCTCTTCAGCAGACCACGCTTTTTTATATGGTCTCATAGAAGTTAACGCATCGAATACATCTGCAATAGCTGTGATCCTGCCGACAAGAGGAATATCTTCGCCTTTCAGTTTTCTGGGATATCCTGAACCGTCCCATTTTTCGTGGTGAGACATGGCAATTATTTCACCCATCCTTATAATCTCTGATTTACTGCATTTTAATATCTTGCTCCCTATAAATGGGTGTCTTACCATGACTTTCCACTCATCATCAGTAAGCTTGTCAGGTTTGAGCAGAATACTATCCGGAATGCCTACCTTTCCGATGTCATGCATTGGAGAGGCATTCAGTATCAGCCAGCAGATACGCTGCTCTATTCCAATCTCTCTTGCTAATAAAACCGAATAGTAAGCCATGCGGACAATATGGTTTGCAGTATCTATATCCTTATACTCGGCAACTTTTGTCAATCGGCATATTATCTCAAGCTGGGTGTCCAAAAGAGCTTGATTTTGTTCCCATATTGTAATTTCAGGAACATTGCAGGAAAAACCTGATTGATCGAAGCATGAAGATATAATAACTTTTCGGATTCTTGTATCCAATTCCAGGATTTTGGCAGGCTTTATGATGAAATCAACAGCCCCTTTTCTAAAAGCCTTTTCAAGAGTTTCGACATCCTCTTGCCCTGTCTGAAAAATAACAGGCAACCCTGGATGAAGTTTATGAAGCTCCTCCATAGTCGTAATTCCGTCCATTTCAGGCATCTGCACATCTAAAAGTACAAGGTCGGGACGTTGTTTTCTTGCAATTGATAGGGCATCCGTGCCACTCAAAGAGATATGTGTCTCATAGCCTATTGTTTTGAGGGCTTTGTCTAAAAAAAACAGAACTGTTTTGTCATCATCAACTATGAGTATTATTTTCTTATTTCCCATTTTCGTATTTGCCTCTGTTAATTAAATTACCTGGTGCGGGTTAAATTTTTGATTTCGGCAAGGGGAAATAAAATCCGGTTCCTTTGTTAAGCTCACTTTTAACCTCTATTTCTCCTCCCATCATCTCTACCAGTTTTTTTGAAATTGCCATCCCAAGACCCGTCCCTTTAGTCTGTTTTGCTTTTGTGCCCGCCTGTTCAAACCTGTTGAAAACCTTGTGTATTTCGTCTGATGCGATACCGCAGCCCGTATCAATGACTTCAATTTGTGCCGTATTTTCGTCTTTTTGATTATAAGATATCGTTATTGTTCCTTTATCAGTAAATTTTATTGCATTGCCGACAATATTATAAAGAATCTGGTCAAGACGTTTACGGTCAGCCAGAACATTCAATGCCGGTTCCCCGCAAATAATGTCAAGTTTCAATTTTTTTTGTTCAACCATGTGGTTCATTGTAGAATAAATGGTGTCAAACATGGAACTCAAGGCGATTTTTTCTATCTGTAAGTCTACCTTGCCTTCCTCTATTTTGGAGATATCAAGAATATCATTAATCAATGCAATCAGATGGCGACATGATTCAATTCCAAGTTCAGCGTTTTGAATAATTT
>JADFYT010000006.1 GCA_015232935.1 Desulfamplus sp. | reverse complement strand
GTAGATGATTGATTAACTATCGCCATGAATGTTTGATTATCTATGCGGACCAATAAATACAGGAGTTTTTTTTGTGAACAATAGCCTTGAACGGTGGAATATAACAAAATCGACAGACCTTTACGGCATTAACGAGTGGGGTGGGGGATATTTCAGTGTCGCTGAAAACGGGGATCTGATGGTAATGCCATCACCAGGAGCCGTAAATCGTGCAGTCAGCATAAGAGAAATCGTTGCAGGTATCGAAGACCGAGGTCTCGGGATGCCTGTGCTGATTCGTGTTGAAAATATACTTGACTCACAGATTGCCGAGCTTAACGAAAGTTTTCTTTATGCAATGAAAGAGCTTGATTACAAAGGGACATTCACAGGTGCTTATCCAATCAAGGTAAACCAGCAGCAACAGGTTATTGAGGGGATAACCCTTTACGGCTCCAAATATCACCACGGTCTTGAAGCCGGCAGCAAGGCAGAACTGATTGCTGCCATGGGAATGCTCTCTGATACACAGGCACCTTTGATATGTAATGGATATAAGGATCAGGAGTTTATCGATCTTGGTCTTTATGCCACCAAGATAGGATACAAGTGCATTCTTGTTTTGGAGATGCCAAGCGAACTGCCCCTTATTATTGAACGCTCAAGGATACTTGGCGCAACCCCTATTTTGGGAGTGAGGATCAAACTTGCCACCCAGGCGGGAGGCCATTGGGGAGAGTCTGGTGGAGAAAGAAGCATCTTTGGCCTTAACACCACCCAGATCATCGAGGCTGTGGATCTTCTCGCAAAAGAGGGGATGCTTGACTGTCTTCAGATGGTTCATTACCATCTTGGCTCCCAGATCTCCAACATAAGGGAGATCAGGACAGCTGTTAATGAGGCTTGTCGGGTATATGCCGGTCTTGCCATGGAGGGTGCCAATGTAAAATACCTGGATCTGGGTGGAGGACTTGCCGTTGACTACGATGGTTCACAGTCCAATTTTCTGAGCAGCCGCAATTATACTCTCAACGAATACTGCACAGATATAATTGAAGCTGTCATGACCTCCCTGGATGAGGTGGGTATTGAGCATCCCACTATTATAACAGAATCTGGAAGGGCTCTTGTGGCCTACTATTCCATGCTTTTGTTCAATGTCCTGGATGTCACCCGTTTTCAGCCGGAAGCTCTTCCTGATACGCTTCCCGAAGGTTGTCCTTCCCAGATAAAATATATGTTTGATTCGCTCAACTCTCTGACAGTACGCAATATTCAGGAGTGTTTTAATGACATTATCTACTACAGGGACGAGGCTCGTCAGCTTTTCAATCATGGAAAGATAACCTTGAGACAGCGCTCCCTGGCGGAAAAAATATTCTGGAACACCATCAATGAAATTGCAAGGATCTCCAAGGGTCTCAAGCATGTCACCCCTGAAATATCTGACATTGACCAGGCTCTGTCTGATATATATTATTGCAATTTCAGCGTATTCCAGTCACTTCCCGATGCATGGGCAATTGATCAGATGTTTCCTGTAATGCCGATCCACAGGCTTAATGAAGAGCCTAACAGAAATGCAATAATCGCGGACATAACATGTGACTGTGACGGCAAGATTGACCGCTTCATTGATCGCCACGGCATAAAGCACTATCTTCCTTTGCATGATTTCAAGGCATCTGATGAGTATTACCTTGGTGCTTTTCTTGTAGGAGCATACCAGGAAACTCTTGGAGATCTTCACAACCTTCTTGGCGATACCAACATTGTTACAGTCAGAGTGCTTGAAGAGGGGGAGTACGAGTTTGTCGGAGAGCTTGAGGGGGACACTGTTTCAGACATTCTATCATATGTGGAATATGACCCTAAAAGACTTCTTGTGCGTTTCCGAAAAATTGCGGAAAGAGCGGTACGCAAGGGCAACATATCTGCCCAGGAGCGAAGGGAGATCATGGAAGCATATGAGATGGGGCTTCGCGGATACACCTATTTTGAAAGGTAGTCTGTATATTTTATGTTCCCGTAAAAAGTCAGGAATCGGAGTTTTTTTATGTAATAACCCTCTGATGTTATTGGACGCATATTTCGCAAACTGACTTTTTACGAGGTCATCATATTTGAAATTGATAAATTAAAAACTATATATGGATGGTTTTTCCTTTTGGTTTTTAGAAGATGGAGAAGAAAAATGTCTAAAATTCTGATCATTGGAGCAGGTGGGGTCGGAAGTGTCACGACCCATAAATGTGCACAGATCCCGGAAGTTTTTTCAGAAATTATTCTGGCAAGCCGGACAAAATCAAAATGTGATGCCATTGCACAGGATGTGTTGAAACGAAGTGGAGTCAATGTCGCGACGGCAAGCCTTGATGCAGATAATGTGGAGGAGACGATCTCTTTCATTAAAAAAACAGGGCCTGATATTGTAGTCAATCTTGCACTTCCCTACCAGGATCTTCCAATTATGGATGCCTGTCTTGCCACAGGAGTTGATTATCTTGACACTGCAAATTATGAACCCAAAGATGTGGCAAAATTTGAGTACAAATGGCAGTGGGCATATCAGGAAAAATTTAAAGAAAAGGGGATTATGGCCTTATTGGGATCAGGATTTGATCCTGGAGTAACCAATGTCTTTTGTGCATGGGCACAGAAACATAAGTTTGATGAAATACATGAATTAGATATAATTGATTGCAATGCCGGAAGCCATGGCCAGCATTTCGCCACCAATTTTAACCCTGAGATCAATATCCGTGAAATTACTCAAAGAGGCAGATTCTGGGATCATGGAGATTGGATCGAAACAGACCCGCTCTCATGGTCCATGAACTATAATTTCCCTGAAGGCATAGGTGAAAAAAAATGTTATCTCTTATATCATGAAGAGCTTGAATCATTGGTTCTGAATCTCAAGGGCTTGAAAAGAGCAAGGTTCTGGATGACCTTTTCAGAACAGTATCTGACCCATCTGCGGGTTCTGGAAAATGTAGGCATGACACGTATTGACCCTGTGGAATACAAGGGCGACAAGATTATTCCTATAGAGTTCCTGAAGGCTGTTCTGCCGGAACCTGCATCTTTGGGCCCGCTTACACAGGGACGCACATGCATCGGCTGCCTGATGAAGGGAGTCAAGGATGGCAAGAGCAAAACCATTTTTATCTATAACATATGCAGCCATGAAGCTGCCTATGAAGAGGTCGGATCCCAGGCTATCTCCTATACAACCGGTGTACCTGCCATGATTGGTGCCATGATGATGCTCCAGAAAAAATGGCATGCATCCGGAGTATGGAATATGGAGCAGTTTGATCCTGACCCATTTATGGCGGCTCTTGACAAGCATGGCCTTCCCTGGAAGGTTATGGAGATTGAGTAGAAACCCTCTTTGCCCTTGAAAGAGTGACTTTTGAAGAAAATCAGAAAATCAATATCTCCTGTTTGACAGCGAATAGACAGGAGATTCAAAGTTGTTTGGAACTGACAGGAATTTAAAAGTTTTGCGTATGAAATACAGCACCCTGAATTTTAACCCTGAAGAGATAAAAACCCCTTGCTTTGTTGTTGATGAAAATCTGCTCTGGCACAATCTTGAGATACTCTCATCAGTAAAGGAGCACACAGGCTGCAAGATACTTCTTGCACTCAAATGCTTCTCCATGTTCAGAGTCTTTCCTCTTATCAGAGGTTGCCTGGACGGTATATGTGCAAGCTCTCCTGATGAGGCAAGGCTTGGCAGGGAGGAGTTTCAAAAAGAGGTTCACACCTTTGCTGCGGCATATTCCGAGAATGATATACTTGATCTTTGTGAAACTACAGATCACCTTGTATTTAACTCCTTTGGTCAATTAGAACGTTTCAGGCCGATTGTACAAAAGAGAGTTGCAGGGACTGGAAGACAGATTGACTTTGGTATCCGCATAAATCCCGAGCATTCGGAAGGTGCTGTTCCAATTTATGATCCATGTGCTCCTGGCTCCAGGCTTGGCGTGAAACTGGCACATTTCAGGGAGGATCTTCTTGACGGTATCGCAGGGCTGCACTGGCACAACCTTTGTGAACAGGATTCTGATTGCCTGCAAAGAACCGTTAAGGCTGTGGAGTCACGCTTTGGAGAATATATTTCAAAAATGAAATATATCAACTTTGGTGGTGGACACCACATTACAAGGCCTGGTTACAATATCAGGCTTCTTGAAAATATAATCAATGATTTTCAACAGAAATGGGGTGTGCAGGTCTATCTTGAACCAGGAGAGGCAGTAGCACTCAATGCCGGATATCTTGTGGCAACTGTACTTGATATCATCACAGATTCGGATATTGTTGGTGGTTCTGATGTTGTTACTGGTTCTGATGTTGTTACTGGTTCTGATGTTGTTACTGGTTCTGATATTGTTGGTGGTTCCGGTGTTGTTGGAGATTCTGGTGTTGCTGCTGAGTCAGCTACCAGAAGTGGTATTGATATTGCCATAATGGATGCTTGCGTTCCTGCCCATATGCCGGATGTTCTGGAGATGCCCTATCGCCCCTATATTTTGCATTCTGAGAATCCGGAGGATTTTCCAGAAACAACGGCAGGGTCACAAAGAGCGGCGAAGAAATATATCTACAGAATAGGAGGAGTATCCTGCCTTGCCGGAGATGTTGCCGGAGAATATTCTTTTGATGAGCCTCTTGATATTGGAGACAGACTCGTTTTTACCGATATGGCCATATACTCCATGGTAAAAACAAATACATTTAATGGAGTCAGGTTGCCATCTATCGCTCTGGTGAAAAAAGATGATGTTTTGGCAGGAAAAAATGACACCCTGAAAAATGACACTCCGGAGAGAAAGGATCATATAAAGGTGGAGATAGTCAGAACATTTGACTATTCTGACTTTAAAGGCAGGTTGTCATAAGCTGGTATAGCCGTGCATTGTCAGATATTTTACCATGAAAATAGATTCTGATTTTCATGATTCGGGGTGGCCGTACAAAAAAAAACGGCCATGCCAGTTTAGAGGGAATATAAATAATTGAGATTTATAGAACCTGAATTGATTGAGTACAGAGAAGAACATTCTCTTTTTCATGTAATTCCAGTGCCAATGGAATCCTCTGTCTCTTATGGAGGAGGAACATCAGCAGGGCCTCATGCAATTCTTGAAGCCTCAAATCAGCTTGAGGCCTGGGATAACTCCCAGGGTTTTGCTGTTATCCATGATTGCGGTATTTACACAACCGATCCGGTTGATTGTAGTGGTGAGCCCGAAGCTGTTCTTGAGCGTATTGAAGAGAGAGTAGCAAGAACACTCGAATTCAAACCCGTGACAGTTAACAATATTCCAGTCAGTGCTGTTCCGGTTCTGCTTGGTGGAGAACACACTGTTACTCTTGGTGCTCTTCGGGCAATCAAAAAACATTTGATCTACACTTCAGGCACTGTTCATATTGATCCTTCCTGCAAGAGTCCTGCCGGGGACTCCGGTACTATTCCAATCGAACCCTCCGGCACAATTGCGGTTCAATCTTCCGTGAATACTGCAAATGCACCATTTGGCATTATTCAGATTGATGCTCATGCTGACTTGAGAGACAGCTATGAAGGCAGCCGTTTAAGTCACGCCTGTGTCATGCGCAGAGCTGTGGAAGATCTTGGCATTCCTCTGTTTCAGATTGGTGTGCGTGCGATTTCTCATGAAGAGGTCATTTTCAGGAGCGAAAACAAGATCCCGTATATTGATGCACGGGATATCTATCTCAAAGGAATCTTTCCTGACAGTTTTCTTCCAGCCGGATTTCCCCTGAAAATTTACATTACTCTGGATGTTGACGGGCTTGATCCATCTGTAATCAGAGCAACCGGTACCCCTGTTCCTGGTGGTATCGGCTGGCATGATACACTTACCCTGCTTGAATGCGTCATTAAAGGAAGAGAGGTTGTCGGGTTTGATGTAGTTGAGCTTGCACCTGTTAAAGGCGACCATGCCTCGGATTTTGCGGCTGCACAACTTGCCTATTCCGTGATGGGAATGGTCAAGAGGCTCAGCCGCAGATAAACATATTAGGCAAAAAGAATTGCAGCAGAACATAAGCAGTTTTGCTGCAATAAGCTTTTACGTGAAAATCTCTTAAAATAGCCTTGATTATATGACTTTCATTCTTCGTTGTGGCCGAGAGCCAATACCCCGCTCCGGCCGTGCCGGTTATTAGAATATCTCAAAAGCCCTTTCTCCGTGAATGGAGCTGTCAAGACCTGTTATCTCCTCCTCTTTATCCACCCTCAGACCTGATGTTACGGCACGGGTTATATAGACTACAATCAATGTTGCAACCGCACTGTAGGCAGCAGTAGCAACCACTGATACAAACTGCGTCCATACCTGACCCGGATTTCCGTAGAGTGCTCCTGCAACTCCTTCGGTAATGGATGGATCGGCAAAAATCCCTGTTGCTATAGCACCCCATATTCCGCATATGCCATGAACACCAAAAGCATCAAGAGAGTCATCATATCCCATTTTTTTCTTTAAAATAGAGACGCTCAGAAAACCTATAATTCCGGCGACAAATCCAATTATGATTGAGGAGGGCAGGTTAACAAAACCTGACGCGGGTGTGATTGCCACAAGGCCTGCCACAACACCTGATGCAATTCCAAGAAGCGTTGGCCTTTTTGTGTGATACCATTCAATAACCATCCAGGCAATGCCGCCGGCAGCAGCAGCTGTGTTGGTTACAAGAAATGCTGATGCTGCGACTCCGTCAGCGGCAAGCCTGCTCCCCGCGTTAAAACCAAACCAGCCAAACCACAAGAGTCCAGCTCCAAGTGCTGTCAGTGCAATGCTTGAGGGAAACATCGCCTCTTTGCCATAACCCACTCTCTTGCCAAGAACAAGGGCAAGCACAAGCCCCGCAACACCTGCATTTATATGAACTACATTGCCACCGGCATAATCCAGAGCACCCATTGCAGCCATCCATCCACCTCCCCAGACCCAGTGGGCAACAGGGCAATATACAACAGTTATCCAGAGAACGATAAAGACTATCCATGATGAAAATTTGATTCTATCCACAACTGCCCCCAGAACCAAAGCACCGGTAATACATGCAAAAGTCATCTGAAACAGCACAAAAACCAGGGTGGGGATTGTTCCGGTTATACCGGCGGGAGTGATTCCGGAAAGAAGTATATGATCAAAACCTCCTATTATTCCTGCCTTGTCAGGGCCAAAAGCCATGGTATATCCCCAGATTACCCAGACAATACTGCCAACACAGTACGCCATAAATGTCATGGCATATGTGTTGAGCAGATTTTTATAGCGGGACATGCCGCCGTAAAACAGGGCAAGGCCTGCCGGGGTCATGACCATTACCAATGCGGTTGCCACAATGATCCAGGCGGTATCTCCTGAGTTTATTGCCTCATCCCCGGCAAAAGCACTGGTTGCACACAGCATGGATAGAGCAGGTATAAGTATGGACAGAGCTGTTATAAAGATTGATTTGTTCATGTATGGCTGTTTTCTGATTGACGTTTTCATTTTTTCTCCTTCATCTTGTAAATTGTAAATTTGATTCTAATGCTAAACTTGATAATATGATTGGCATTACCAATAAACCTTGATTCTACTTTGTTGGGTTATGTTTTAAAGTGTTAATGGCCACACAGGTTCAGTATAATAAACACAAGTTCAGTATTGGATTATGGTACGCCTCTGTTGGCAAGCAATTTCTCTTTACGTAAAAAGCAAAGATAATGCCATGCATGGGATAAATATTATATTAAAAGATACCTTGAGTATAAAAATAAATTATTTCAAAATGTTATGATCTTGATTGTTGGGGAATTGCGTATGGATTTGCAGGTATGGTATGAGAAATAGCCAGGCAAGAGATTGTTTTAAATTCTTTTTTGTAATTTTTTTTGTAAAAAACACATTATTGAAACAACTCTTTTTTTGACATGATTTCTTGTTTCGTGATAAAAATCATGTCAATTATCAGAACCTGCCCAAGAGCCATTAATTGAATAGTATTTCATCAATCAGGAGAGATCATATGCACACAAGATGCGAAAAGGACAGCATGGGTGAAATCGAGGTTCCTGCAGATCGTTACTGGGGTGCCCAGACGCAACGTTCATTGCAGAATTTCAGGATTGGCACAGAGCGTTTTCCAAGAGAGATGATAAGGGCTCTTGGTATTGTCAAGCAAGCCGCAGCAAAAGTGAACGCTGTTCTGGGTTTGCTGGATCAGGATAAAGCGGATTTAATAATCAGAGCGTCACAGGAGGTAATTGACGGAAAGCTTGATGATCACTTTCCTCTGGTAGTATGGCAGACTGGCAGTGGCACACAGACAAATATGAATGTCAATGAGGTTATCTCCAACCGTGCCATCGAGATCAATTGCGGAATATTGGGAAGCAAATCTCCCATACACCCTAATGACCATGTTAACAGATGCCAGTCCACAAATGACGCATTTCCAACTGCGATCAATATTGCGGTTGTGGAGCAGATTCATCATCATCTTGTTCCTGCTGTTGCACTCCTTGTCAAGAGTCTGGATGACAAGGCCAAATCCTTTGGAGATATTGTCAAGATTGGTCGCACTCACCTTCAGGACGCGACACCGCTTATGCTTTCCCAGGAGTTTTCGGGATATGTTGTACAGCTTGATAATGCAATACGGGCACTCAACCACTGTCTGCCCCACCTTTATGAACTTCCGCTTGGCGGCACTGCCGTAGGAACAGGTCTGAACTCACATCCTGATTACGCGGCAAAGGCAGCTTCCGCGATTGCCGGCAAAACCGGACTCCCCTTTGTTACTGCTCCTAACAAATTTGAAGCTCTTGGCAGCCGCGATGCCATTGTTGAGGCAAGCGGGGCTTTCAAGACACTTGCCTGTGCACTTAACAAGATTGCAAACGATATTCGCTGGCTTGGCAGCGGGCCACGCTGCGGAATTGGTGAACTTGTTCTGCCGGAGAATGAACCTGGAAGCTCCATCATGCCCGGGAAGGTCAACCCTACACAGTGCGAAGCTGTGACAATGGTGTGTGCCCAGGTAATGGGCAACGATACAACCATCTCGTTTGCGGGATCGTCTGGCAACTTTGAGTTAAATGTCTTTATGCCTGTGCTTGCTTTCAATGCTTTGCAGTCAATTCGTCTTCTTGGGGATTCTTGCAACTCGTTTGCCTTGAACTGTGTAACCGGCATTCGACCCAATCCTGAGAGGATCAAGAAGCATCTTGACGATTCGCTCATGCTTGTCACTGCTCTTGCACCCTCCATAGGCTACGATAATGCCGCACTTGTTGCAAAAAAGGCTCATAAAGAGGGTAAGACTCTATGCCAGGTTGCTGTTGAACTTGAACTTCTTACAGAAAAGGAGTTTTATCAAATAGTCGTACCAGAGCGTATGGTGATGCCAATGGTTTGAATATTTTGAGTTAATAATGTTATAGATTGAGGTATGGTAAATGAGAAATGCTATTGGATTCATACATGAGGTGTATATAAAAAGAACAGCTCTATGCTGCATATTGATTGCATTTATAGTTCTGCTGATTGACTATGTAACAGGAAGACATATTGAATTTCCTATTGCTTACGCCCTTCCTGTCGGGATGTCAGCATGGAGGCAGAGAAGAGGGCTTGCATATGCAATGGCGATATTGCTGCCTTTGGCAAGAGTCTTGTTCTATTTTCCATGGAACGCAATGCAATTCATTTATACGGCTGCTCTTAATGCCCCGATAACTGTATTGGTATTGATGATCTATGCGTATCTGGTTGACAGGACTTCATGGCAGACAGAAGAGCTGGAAAAGGAACTCAAGAGATTGGAAGGAATTTTGCCGATATGTGCGTCATGCAAGAAAATCCGTAATGAAGCAGGTGAATATGAGCAGATGGAGAAATATGTGACCGAGCACTCGCAAGCATCATTCAGTCATGGTATATGTCCTGAGTGTGCAAAGATACTTTATCCTGACTATTTCAAGCATAAGAATAAACAATGACGGAAAATGACTTGTGATTCGTCAGTGTTCACTGCTCGCACAATATATTGCGATCAGCATTGTCGCATCACGCAATATATTCTATCGACTAACAGAAGTCATGACAGATCGGAAAATAATATAAAAATCAGGAACAGGAATCCAGATCAGTACTCAATATCAAAAGGGAGTCATTTAAAATGGAACAGATCAACTTCAACGCATTTATTGTTAGAGAGATTGGCAAAAACAGCTTTTCAGGAGCTGTCTGTGAAACATCCACACAAGAGCTTCCAGATGGAGATGTTCTGATAAGAGTTCATTATTCATCATTGAATTACAAGGATGCTCTCTCTGCAACAGGTAACAGGGGAGTTACTAAAAACTATCCACACACCCCGGGCATTGACGCATCCGGTGTTGTAGTGGAGAGTAAAAGTGATAAAGTCAAACCTGGTGACGAGGTCCTTGTCACCGGATATGACCTTGGCATGAATACCTCAGGAGGTTTTGGGCAATATATAAGAGTACCTGCCGGATGGGTGGTTAAACTTCCTCCGACAATGTCTCTCAAAGAGAGCATGATTCTTGGTACAGCAGGATTTACAGCAGGCATGTCTGTCTTTCAGATAATTCGGGATATTTCTACTGAAGATGGAGAAATTCTTGTGACAGGGGCTACAGGCGGAGTAGGCAGTATCGCGGTATCTTTGTTGTCAGCCTTGGGATATGCTGTGGTTGGAGTGTCAGGAAAATCTGATGCACATTATTTTTTAAAATCGCTTGGAGCAAAAGAGATCATCAGCCGTGAAGATGCTGTTGACAAGAGCGGACGGCCTGTTCTCAAAGGAAGATGGGCAGGGGTTGTGGATACTGTGGGAGGAGATATCCTTGCTACGGCCATAAAGTCAACACTCTCCTGGGCAGTCGTTACCTGCTGCGGCCTTGTTGCCTCGGCAGATCTTCCTGTTAATGTGTTTCCTTTTATTTTAAGAGGCGTCAAGCTGATTGGAATTGATTCACAAAATTGCCCTATGGATCACAGACTCGCGATCTGGAAACTGTTTGCAGATGGATGGAAATCAAGTTATCCGGACGGCTTCTATAAAGAGATTTCTCTTAAGGAACTTGATGGCAATATCAGCCTTATACTTGAAGGGAAGCAGAAAGGGAGGGTTCTGGTTGACCTGATATCCTGAAAGGTAGCACAGGTTATAGTTTCAATCATTATATCCTGATAGCCTCAAAAATAGGGATTTAGCCGTTGATGGAAGATATCTGTATTATACAAACAGGGACAACTGATCTCTTCTTGCGTCAGCGTGCTGGATTGTCACATGGACAATATCTCCTGGTTTGAGACTGAGTCCGCCAGCAGGCACTCTCCATTCCAGCATGTATTCCTTGAGCAGGACTGTGTAAAAATCTCTTCTGCAATCAAGGACAATGGCCTCCTCTTTTGCCCCCTTCATTCGCTCAAGATATCTGAACAGCCAGTATCTTCGTCTCTGGTGTTGAACCTTGCCGGTATTACTTACAGGAATCTCGATAATCTGGAGAATCTGATCAAGATCATCTTTTGAATAAGGTTTTTCATATCCAAGAACTCCTCTTATCTGACGTTGAGTCAGAAGATCGTAATACCTTCTTATGGGGGATGTTGCAGTTACATATGCCCTTACCCCGAGCCCTGAATGGTTTTCCGGTCTGGTGCTGATAACCGCCCTGTTGAGCTGTCTTCTTTGCATGCAGTTCAAGAACAGCGATGTCTCTATTCCCTGGAAAAGCCTCTGTTTCGGGTCAGGCTGCGATCTGAATACTGCTGGCATATTATGCTTGACCAAAAATTCAGCCATAAGGCTGTTTGCAAGAATCATGAGTTCAGAAACCAGCATCCGTGATGGATTTTCACGGTCTATCCTTGAAATACCAATCTCCTTGCCATCCTCAATCCATATATTGACCTCAGGCAATGTGATCTGTACAGCTCCCGCTTTCATCCGTTTATCACGAAGAACAGTGGCAATTTTATGCAAAGTGGTTATGGGATCATCTTCACCGTTTAATATATTGGCTTCGGTATATGTCATCTGGTGATGAACCTTGATAACGCTTGCCACAATTTCATAGTCAATGATCTCAAAAAAGCGGTTCAACCGGACAATCGTACTGATTCCAGGTCTTGACTCATCCTCTTTCAGGCTGCACAGACCTTCTGAAAGATTGGATGGAAGCATGGGAATCTTGTCATCAGGCATATATATGGAGCTGCCTCTTGTGCGGGCATGTCTGTCAATTGGATCACCATCTTTAATATAAAATCCCACATCAATGATATGGATGCCAAGCGTATAGCCGTTATCATCCTTTTGAAGGCTGATGGCATCATCGTAATCCAATGTTGACTGTCCATCTATCGTAATAAGAGGGACAGTCCTGAGGTCTCGTCTTTTGGGGTCATTCAGGAAATCTTCATGACTTAAAATAAGCAGTCTGGATTGTTCATTAACCTGATTAGGAAAGGATACGGGAATATCCATGCGGATCAGGTCAATGTTTTCGTCATGATCCCAGATCCCCGCTTTTACAAGGTGGGTGAAAATCTGCTGGGGAGAGTCAGTTCCGTTCTTTGCCATTATAGCCCTGGCATCGGCTGCACAACGACTCTCTTTTTCATGAATATAGTAGTCCTGGAGAATATGCAGTATTTCAGGGGCAGGCACCGGCGAAACAGCCCCTTTTTCAAGCTCCTTAAGCCATGTTGCCCCAAGATCAATCAGCTGTTCTTTTTTTCGGACATCCTCAATCTGTCTGAGCCTGATTTCTATCTGGGTGGGGGAGTTCGGGGTAAAATCCTCTTTGCCGAATTTAAAATAGAGCTTGTCATTGAAGAATGCCCGTATTACAGAAGCTTCATGGTCTGATGTAACTGGAGGGTCAAAACAGAATGATGTCATTGTATCAAGATCAATAGGACTTTCATCTTCATGAAGAAGTTCCCATAACTCCTTGATATCTATAGTTTTGGACATCTCATGTCTTGATATGGCAATCTGTTTGAGACTTCGGACAATAAAGTCTCTTGTTGCGGATATGTCAATCAGCTCTCTGGAACAGTGTGCAACTCTTCCTGTAGAGAGATTTACTTCACGGTTATGTTCCGTAAGAAGTCTCAATCGTTGATTTTTGATCTGCAACACAACAGCACATATTATTTTCTGTTGATCAATGTATTCTACAATATTTCCTGTATTCATAGGAAAATACAATATCAGCATGTATGTCTAAAGTCAATCAGCATTAGAGCCATTATCCTTGAAAAAAAGAGTGGCGTGAAGTAAAATAGAAAAATGTCCAAAAAAAATATATCCAAAAGAAATATATATAAAAAAAGAGCGGAATCATATACCCGGCGTAAAAACAGGAATGGAATAGTTGTTTTTGCAAATGATGAAGATATTTCAAGTCTCTTTATCAAAAGGGACTCCTGTTGTTCCGGACGCAAATCGTCATCTTTTGAAACGACATCTTTGACCAAAGATAAACCCGCAGGATTCTTTGAAGATAATGATACCTCCGCACAAGAAGATAATACTCTCGTACGAATCGAGTCATTTTGCCTTGAAAGTAATAAAGGCAGCTCGCAAAAAAGAAGAGTTTTCAGGAGAGACAGGCATGGACTGCCTATTATAGATGGCCAAGGCAGTATTTCAAAGATGTTTATTCAGGCCGAGAAGACTGTTTCCAAACAAAAAGATAGTGGTTTGATACATGAAGATGAAGATTTCTCAGAACTTGTAGAGACCGCACTTATGGGCAAAAACAGGGATGCCATGATGAGAGAAAAGTCAGACAGACCCTTGCCAAAGCCCGTACCACTTAAAAACAGACTTAAAAGATATCCCCCTCCACAAGACAAGATTGATCTGCATGGACATACGGCAACAGAGGCACAATCAAGGACAGAATCTTACCTTAGAAGTTGCTGGAGGAACGGTGTTTTTACAGTACAGATAATTGTTGGAAGGGGAATTCACTCCACTTACGGTCCTGTTCTTCCGAATGTTGTTGAGGATTTGCTTGCCCGCCTGAAACGCGAAGGAGTCATTATGTGGTTTGAGTGGGACAAAAGGACAAAGAGCCAGAGCGGTGCTGTTATTGTTTATTTGAAACAATTCACTTGAGGATTGAGTAGAACATAAGCAGCTTCGCTGCAATTAATATCTGATTGAAATTTCTGAGTAATAAAACAACCCGGACATTTCGGCATGTTTCATATCACCTCAAAAGTAGTTTACACTTTTTTTGAGAAAATCCTATTATAATGATGATGATGTGATTAAAAAAATGTAAACCGACAAATGAAGCATGCCGGCATTTCATTGGCAAATTAACGATAAAGTCGGGTATGTGAGTGTAGTCTTTATTGAATTGATTTTTACAAAACTATGTTATACCCAAAAAAACAACGAGCTTTTTTTCAAAAATGATTCTGTGATTTGTAATGGATTTATCAATATATGTTATTAACATTTAATTGCTATTAATGCTTGACATGCCCTTTTAATGTTGATATCGCTACTCAGAAAAATCTTCATTAGAAAGATAAAGAGATGTTTTTGTGAAGTATGAAATTAACTGTATAAAATTTAGGAAAAGGAGGTGTATAGCCAAACAATTCAGAATTATTTAGGATTTAACAGGTTGTTTTATGATTTGTCAGAAACTTAGGAATTTTAATTAGAATTTAAAAAATTATATTGTTTGTTTTTTGTAGGAGGAAAACAAAAAAAGATGAAGAGACTTACTATTCTTGCTGTAGCACTGATATGTGCTGTAATGTTTATTGCACCTGCGTACGCAGATGACAGAGTTGCTATTTCCGGTGGTTTCCGTGTTCGTGCATGGGATACAAAGAATCAGGATTTTGGTGGTTCAGACAACAGTTATTTTGATCAGAGACTCAGACTTGGCACTAAAATCAACGTGGCTGATGATGTAACCGTTCACCTTAGAGCAGACTGGGGTGAGGGACAATGGGGTAACTCATATAATGGTGGACTTATCACGCGTCCTCGTAAATCAGCTACAAACACACTTGATATTGACAGAGGATTTGTTGATATCAAAAAAGAGATGTGGAGCCTGAGAGCCGGACAGCAGTATATGGGACTTGGTGTCAATAAGGTTCTTGACGCCAATGTTCCTGGTTTTAAGTTTGATCTTAATTTTGCACCTGTTGTGACAAGTCTGCTTTATGCAAAAATTGATGAAAATGGTGCACTATCTGATGAAGCCACCAATCAGGATGAAGATTTTTACGCACTGAACATCAACTACACCTGCGATACATTTACAGGTAATGTCTTTGTTGGCGGCGTCAATGATGATACCGATATTGAAGATTCTCCAGTTATGGCGGGTATTCAGGGAACAGCTAAGCTTGGCATGGTTAACCTGACAAGTGAGCTTGCAATCGCTACTGGTGATACAGCAAAAGGTGCAGTAGATTACATGGGTACTCAATTCTATCTTGGAGCTGATGCCAATGTTTCTGACGCTGTAAATATCGGAGCAGAACTTCTTTACGCTCTTGGTACAACAGATGCCGATGAAATTCAGTTTACAGGCTTCTCTAACTGGTGGACATTTACTCCTATGAGTATGAATACACCTTTCAGCGGTGAATTTGCAGCTACCCCGACACAAGATATATTTGATCCAACCGGAGACAGTGCTGGTGTGCAGGGAGTTACCCTCCAGGCAAAATACAGCCCCATGGATATCGTATCAATGGGAGCAAAATTTGGTTATTTCCAGCCTGAGGAAGACAGCGTAACAGTCGTTGATGACGTTACAGCTTTCAACGTGTGGGCAACATATACTCTTGCAACCAATACACAACTCTGGATTACCTACCTCTACTCGGACGCAGAAGTTGAAGCTGGTGCAGCAGATATAGATCCTCAGAAAATTCTTGTTACTCAGCTTGAGATCGCTTTCTAATCCAAATAATATCTGGTTGTTAAAATTAGAGTTATCAAGATTAGAATTGATTGTTGGGTGATAAAGAAGAAGAAATATAAAAAGGGGGGAGGCTGAAAAAAAATCAGTCTCCCCCCCTTTTGTTTTTTATTTAATTTCCGATTCTTTTAAACAACTTCTCCAGATCCTTTTCTCCAAATGAAATAATCGTAGGGCGTCCATGTGGGCAATGATAAGGATTTACGCACTTTTTCAGATCAGAAAGAAGCTGCTCCATCTCTTTTGTATTAAGTAGATGATTTGCTCTTACAGCACTGTGGCAGGCCATAAGTATTAATATCCGCTCAAGCCATTGCGAACTTATTTCACCAGCTCTGTCTCTGTTGTTGTATCCTGCCGGACAGTCAAGGGAATCCTCATGACCATCCAGACCAGACTCAGCCATTATTCCGACCATATCCAGAAGCATTGGCTTGATTGATCTGTCATCTATTATTGCAGGTATGGATTTTACTGCAAAACTTGAACCCCCAAAAGGTTCAATCTCAAATCCCATATTGAACAGCCCGGGTATCATTCTTTCAAGCAGGGCAGCCTCTTTATAATTGAGCTGAACAACTTCAGGTACAATCATATCCTGGGACGGCGGTCTGAATCCTTCAGAGCGTTTTTTCAGTCTCTCATAGACAACCCTTTCATGGGCAGCATGCTGATCAATCAATAGCAGTTCATCTCTGGATTCAGCAATGATATATGTATTGGCAAACTGACCTATTATTCGAAGGTTGGTTATTTTTTCCGAAATTTCAGTTTGTGAGGATTGGGAAGCCAGACTTTGATCCTGAAGACTTTCGCCCGCAGGCGATTTTGTGTAATGATTTTCTGGTCTTGTGTAATAACTTGCTGGTTTTATCGAAAATTCCTGGTGACTGACGGGCTTGTCTCCGGGATATTCCATTCGTTTCGGATCAACAGTCTTACCCTGTATTTCAGATTGAGTTGGCCGATTTGAAAATTCGTGAACTTCAGATATGTCATGCTGAAAATCATCTTTGTCATAACCAGACTGGTATGATGCATAATCAGACTGGCATGATCGTTTTTTGGGGGGGCACCCCGAATCATAAGTATGAGAATCAGAGTCAATTTTAACTGTAAAAGATTGTTGTGGCCGGAGGGTGTCAGATTGTTGTGGCTGGAGCACGTCAAATTGTTGTGGAGGAGCAGTGTCATGATACCCGTCATTATCACTATCTGCTGTACTGGCTGCAAAGTGTTGTCTTTTTTCTCCATGATACAAAGCATTGTGCACAGCATTTACAACCCCACCAAATACCAGACTCTGGTTGGCAAACCGCACCTGTAATTTTGCAGGGTGAACATTGACATCCACCTCATCAAAAGGGATGTTAATAAACAGGACGGCCATTGGAAACTGCCCCTTCATCAACCTGCCCTTGTATCCTTTTAATATGGCAGATAAAAGAGCTCTGTCAGAAACAATCCTTTTGTTGACAAACAGAAGAATATTGCCCGAAGAGTTTCTTGAAACAGAGGGTTTTGTAATATATCCGGTTATGGACAATTCCCTTTGTTTAGAAGCTATCCTTCTCTTTTCTGCATACGAATCTGTTTTAGCGAGCAAATCTGTTTCTGCTTGTGTATAACAACCCGCTTCATTTGAATCCACTGAATAGAGGTCACTAACCTCGGTTCCAAGCACCATGCCAATTCTTGATACAAGATCATCTGAATCAGAATAATGCCTTACGGTTCGGCCATTATGGACAAGTCGAAACTGGACATTTGGGGAAGAGAGGGCAAAACTGTCCACAGAAGATGAGATATGTCCCATTTCGGTATTGGTGGTTTTCAGGAATTTCCTTCGGGCAGGGGTATTAAAATAGAGATTTTTGATTTCAATCATTGTGCCTTTGGGTGCACCTGTCTCTGAAATATTCTGAAGTTTTCCACCGCTGATATCAATTTTAGTACCCGAGGTATCTTGTTCTTTTCGTGTAATCAAAGTGAAGTTTGAAACAGAGGCCATGGATGGAAGAGCCTCTCCCCTGAACCCAAAGGTTTTGATAGAAAAAAGGTCTTCATCACTGACAATTTTGCTTGTGGCATATCTTTGAATGGCTGTAAGGGCGTCTTCGCGAGACATTCCATATCCATCATCTGAGACTCTTACAAGATCGCTGCCGCCCTTTTCAACCTCAATGGTAATTCGTCCCGCCCTTGCATCAAGAGAGTTCTCTATAAGCTCCTTGACTACAGATGCAGGACGCTCAACAACTTCACCGGCGGCAATCTTGTTGGCTATAATTTCCGGAAGTATCTTCACTTCCGGTATTATCTCCCCCATGTCCTCCAGGATTGACTTTATTTCTGGTACGCCATTTTGTTCAGACATGATAAATAACCGTATGACACCTTTTACTATGAAGATGCAATCTGATTTTCATGATTCCGGGGTGCCCAAAATAGGGAGATGCCCGTTTAAAAGAGCATCTTTAAAGAGGCTCTTTGACAAACCTGAGCAGAAATTCTGAATCATCAGGGGTTAAATCAAATTTTATTGCGGCCTGTTCCGCAAGCAGTGAGGCATTCTGACCAGGCTTTGCCTCCCTCTCTTCAGAAATCCATTGAATGGCTTTACGCAGACTCTCGCCCTGTGGTTGAATGGTGGTCATATGTATTCTCCTTTTACAAATCAGCTTTCTGTAGTTTTTCAGATAACCGGCACGGCCGGAGCGGGGTATCGGCTCTCGGCCACAACGAAAAATCAAAGTCTTATCATTACAGCTATCTAAAGAGACTTTCACATAAATTAATCTGGTGAAAATGCTGCCTGAGACTGCCGGCAAAGGGTTTGGCTCACCAAAAGACTTTTCTGGAAATCTATATGTAAGTAATAGCCTAAAAATTTCTTCCTGTTACTCAAATCATAATTATTTGATAATATTATCATATTAAACTATAGATGCAGGTAAAAACTTTAGCACTGGTACTTATTACATGTCAGGGAATTTGTCTTGAAGCCCAAGGGTCTGTTCAAGCCCATAACCTGCTCTGAGAAGTGCCGGTTCATTAAAGTGCGTTGCCATGATCTGAAGTCCGATTGGCAGTCTTGTTCTTGACAAACCACAGGGAACAGATATACCAGGCAAGCCAGCCATGTTTGTTGACAGAGTGAAAATATCCGTAAGATACATGGTGAGAGGATCATCAATATTTTCGCCAATTTTAAATGCGGGTGTAGGTGCCACAGGTGAAATAATGATATCGCATTTTTCAAATGCCTTTTTGAAATCGTCACGTATCATGGCACGTACACGGGTTGCCCTGCCGTAATAGGCATCATAATATCCAGCAGAAAGTGCGTATGTTCCTGTTATGATTCGCCGTTGAACTTCTGCTCCAAATCCTCTGGATTTTGTTTTTTTGTACATCTCGACAAGATCCTTGGCATTGCTGTCCCGTAATCCATATCTTACGCCATCAAACCTTGCCAGGTTAGAACTTGCTTCAGAAGGAGCAATAACATAGTAGGCTGCTACTGCATAATCGGTCTGGGGCAAAGAGATCTCCAGCATCTCGACTCCCAGTCCTTCCAAAGTTTTTTTTGCATGAGCAAATAATTTTTCAACATCGGGATCAAGGCCTTTTACAGAGAGAAACTCCTTTGGAATACCGGCTTTCATACCCTTCAGGCCATTTGTCTCAAATTCGGTCAGGGCACATGTAAAATCTGGTACTGTCACATCTGCAGAGGTGGAGTCAGAAGGATCGTGTCCGCAAATAACATTCAACAAGATGGCACTGTCCATTACATCTCTTGTAATAGGCCCGATCTGATCCAGAGAGGACGCGTAGGATACCAGTCCATAACGAGATACACGACCGTAAGTTGGTTTTATTCCAACAACTCCACAGTGAGAAGCCGGCTGACGAATGGAACCTCCTGTATCTGTTCCAAGAGCGGCGGTGCAGAGTCTTGCCGAGACAGCAGCGGCAGAACCTCCACTTGAACCTCCAGGGACATGTTCAGGATTCCAGGGATTTCTGGTAATATGAAAGCCTGAGTTTTCAGTCGATGAGCCCATTGCAAACTCATCCATATTGGTTTTGCCTATTATAACAGCTCCGGCCTTTTTAAGCATGCTAACGACTGTTGCATCATATTCCGGCACAAAATTTTCCAAGATTCTGGATGCGCAGGTGGTTTTGATCCCCTTTGTACAGAGCAGATCTTTAAGTGCAATGGGAATGCCAAGAAGCGGGGCACGCTCACCTTTTGCAAGGAACTTGTCGGCCTCTGTGGCACTATATATCGCAGCGTCTGGATCAATGGTTATATAGGCTCCTATATTACGATCCAGTTTTTCTATTCTTTCAAGCAGAGCATTTACAAGTTCAACCGAGGAAAAATCTCTTTGTTCCAGACCCGCTCTGGCTTGCTGTATGGTTAATTCATGCAAATTCATAAAAATCTCCAGGAAAACTCCCGTTTATTCCAAATGTTTATCCCACAACCCTGGGAACCGTGTAAAAATCTTCATGACGCTCCGGTGCATTTGCAAGGGTGACATCCGGCCCTGGAGATACCTTGACAGTATCTTCCCTGAATACATTGTTTTGCAGTGAAGCTCCTGCCATAAGGCCTGCTCCTGAAATGTCGGCATCTTTTAATTTGTCAATATACTGTAGAATCCTGCTGATCTGATCCGCAAACTTGTCCACAAGAGATTCATCAACCTCAAGTCGTGCTAAATGAGCAATATACTCTACATCTTTTTGTGTGATTTTCATGTTTTATGTCCTTGCTCAGGAATTTCAATCCTGTAATGGAAATTGCAGCGAAGCTGCCTGTGTTTTCAGGAAATTATCCTGCTTGACCGTAGTAAAAAAGAAGATTCAGGATTCTTTGCAATAGATATAATATCAATCTTTTTGTATAATCAAGCCCTTTATCCCGTTCTCCTCAAGTTTTTTAAGGCTCTCTTTTGCCTCTGTTATGTTGTTAAAAGAGCCTGTCCTGATCCTGTACCAGGTCTTTTCGCCAACCATACCGCTGCTTTTATAGGCTGAGTAACCCTTTTCTCCAAGTTTTGCGATATGGGTCATGGCATCTGTTTCACTTGGAAACGAGGCGATCTGAATAGTATATGAATATGTGTTTTCAGAATATTCCTTGCCCTGGTTGTTTTTTATTTCATCTGCCTGTCCCTGTGAATCCTGTGATTTTGTTTTGTCTGATCTGGCAGATATGGTTGCATGCCTCGGGTTGCCGGAGGTATCTGAAGAGCCGGTTTGTATGCTTCTGTTTGCAACATTGGCTTGCTCCGCATTGGAGCTATTGGATTCACTACCGATTTTGTTTTTGGAAAAGAAGCGTTTTGCACTGACATAACTGCTGATGGATTCAGAGGCATCTCCTTTAGCAAGGTTTTTTGTATCTGTCATTGTTTTTGTGGCAGATGGCGTATCTCTTCCATGTAGTCTGGAGGTCATGGCTTTTCTGCTCTTTTTCAAAGGTTTATCAAGATCATTTGTACTAATGTCTTCAGGATGTGCTTCTGACAGTGAGTCCGGACTTGTCGATGTTGCGTTGCCGTCTTTAACAACAGGAGTTTTTCGAAGCTTCAGGTCGTAATCTTCCGTTTGGTCGCTCTTTTGCAATGCCGCATAAAAATCAAGTTCCGGTTTTTCCAGAACAGATTCTTCGGGTTTTGAATCGTCAAAAATAACGGCGAGTCTCTCTTGAAACCATCCAGTATCAAACTCAACTGGAGAGGTGTTTCTGCCCACCAGCACTCCCATGAAAAACATCCAGCCGCTTAACATAAGAAGCCCTGAATATTTTAAAATAGCCTTGATAAAAGACACTTCCTACATCCTCTCCGGAGCAGAAACACCAAGAAGGTTCAAGGCATTATGAATAACCTGCTTGACCGAGCAGACAAGGCAGAGTCTTGCCATTGTCAACTCTTTATGCCCGGTAATAACCTTGTGCCTGTTATAATATCCATGAAATGCGGAAGCCAGTGACATCAGATAGGTAAAAACAATATGCGGATGGAGAATATCGGCACTTTTTTTAATCACTTCGGGAAATGATGCAAGAGTCTTTATCAGTTTGAGCTCTTCAGGCTCTGCAAGCAACCGCAGTATCTGCAAGTCATTTGCGACTTCAGATATATCAGCCGGATCAGACAGAATGCCCTGTTCGCACGCTTTAGTCACAATGCCCGCAATTCTTGCGTGAACATATTGAACATAATAAACAGGGTTTTCAGCGGTCTGCTCTTTGGCAACTTCCAGATCAAAATCAAGGCCGCTATCATAGCTTCTGCTCAGGAAAATAAAGCGTGCTGCATCTTTTCCAACTTCATCCACTATCTCCTTTAATGTGACAAATTCTCCTGAGCGAGTTGACATTGCAACAGGCAGACCGCCTCTTAGCAGGTTGACCAACTGAACAAGAATTACATCAAACTGCTCTCTTTTTCTGCCGGATGCCTCAATAGCGGCGTTTATCCTGTTGATATATCCATGATGGTCAGCACCCCATACATCAATTACCCTATCAAATCCCCTGTTGAATTTTTCCGTGTGATAGGCAATATCCGACGCGAAATAGGTGGTAAGGCCATTATTTCTGACCACCACTCTGTCTTTTTCATCTCCAAAGGATTCAGTTTTGAACCAGAGTGCTCCATCCTTTTCATAGATAACCCCTTTTGATTGAAATTCCTTGATTGCGTCCTGAACCTTGCCGGAATCATAAAGACTCTGCTCGCTGAACCACCTGTCAAATTCAACACCGAAATCCACAAGATCATCCTTGATACCCTGCAAAATCTTGTCAGCAGCATATTTTGCACATATCTCAACTGCTTCGGCCTCCGGTTTTCCCAGAAGATACTCACCCATGCTTGCTGTCGGCTCAAGATCTGTCTTGTCAAGCTGGCTGATATCCTTTTTTTCATCCCTGAATTGAGATACTTCATTCCGGGATTTAGAGGCAACGGCAAAATATTGACTACATGTCAATTGATATAGCTCCTTGGCAATATCACGGATGTAATCTCCCTGGTAGCAATCTTCAGGAAATTCAATCTCCTTTCCAAGAAGAAGGCACAGCCTTAGCCACACAGATCGGCCAAGAGTACGGATCTGTCTTCCTGAGTCATTGATATAATACTCTTTTTGGACATCAAAACCACTGAAGGCAAGAATATTTCCAACAGCGTCACCTATAGCAGCTCCACGTCCATGACCGATATGAAGCGGGCCTGTAGGATTGGCACTTACAAACTCGACCTGAACCTTTATTCCCTGTCCGGTATTTGACTCTCCAAAAGATCCTCCCTTTTGATGAATCTTTTGAACAAAAGGATACCATGCTTTTGGGGCAAGAAAAAAATTTATGAAACCAGGGCCTGCAATCTCCATCTTGTCTATTATACCGTCAGGATCTTCAATTGAAGCCAGGAGGATTTCGGCAATTTTTCTTGGCGGCATTTTCTGTACAGAGGCAGATACCATAGCAAAATTTGTAGAAAAATCGCCGTGGTTTTCATGACGCGGCTCCTCAATCTCCATATCCGGGATGGCATCTGAGGGCAGCAGCCCATTTTTAAATGCAAGGCCAGCAGCATTGGTGACCATATTTTTAATTACATTTTTCATATTTTATCAATTCTCATGCTCAGAGTCATCATCAGGTAAAAATCTTGGAGTATCATCATCAGAGTCAATCTCTTTTATATCATCTTCGCTTAAATCATCAGAATCATCTTTGAGCAGATCTTCAATTTCAGCATCTTCGTCGTCATCATCAATATTGCCAAATTTAATGGATTCATTATCCAATAATGGCAAACTGTCAATATCCTCATACTCCACCAAAATACCATCCGGTGAATCCTGGCTGAACATCTCCTTGGCAGACTCAAACAATTTGACTGCAAGGTCAAAAGGGGGAAAAAGATTCCGACGCCTCATTTTTTCAATAAAAAAGGACTGTCCTTTTTGTATGGCCTCTCTCATCTCTTCAAGATTATATATCTCTTCATGCACAGAAACGAATGTGCCAGGATCTGTTTCTGCTGCCTCTGATAATCTTAAAATTCCTTGGGACTGATCAATTTTAAACGTAAACTTCTGCTTCATGCTTTTCTCCAGATTTTATGTAAAACTTCTATAACCAGAACATAGGCAGCTTTGCCGCAATTTTTATTACAGGACTGAAATTCCTGAACAAGAACATAAGCAGCGTCGCTGCAATTAATATCTGATTCAAATTCCTGAGTAATAAAAACAACAGGTTGTCTATAGCTGTAGCATTTAGATGTCAAGTTGTTGTTCTTTAAGAATTTGTACTTGTCTTTTACAACTGCTCCCTTATATATATGGTCAAACTTCTTAAAACAATAAATTTCTAAGTATAGTTCAATTATCTTTTCTGTCAATCCAATAGCAACTTTTTAAAAAAGAATTACAATAGTCAAGGATGATGGTCTTGTAAAAAGTCAGCTTGCCAAAATTTGTGCTCAATAAAATCAACTGGTTATTGTGCACAAAGATGCCCATTGAGGACTTTTTGCGAAACCGTCAAGGATAGTATTGTGAATCATGAATCTGGCACAAAATCCTAAACCAGACCTTGAGCAAATTTTTGAATACACTCGGGATACAACTGCCACTCCAATGCAAGCCCCTTTTGTTTTACCACTTCAAGAGTATCACCATCCTCAATCTGAAAAGCACGCTGCCCGATAATAGGCCCTGTATCTTCGCCGTAATCTATATAGTGAACAGTACATCCTCCGACCTTGCACCCGTACCTGAAAGTATCTCCGTAACCGTCAGTTCCCGGAAATGAGGGCAGCAGTGCCGGATGGATATTCATAATCCTGAATTTGCCAGGAACTGTATTTATCCGGTCAATAAAATAGGGAGTAAGGGTACGCATGAAACCGGCAAGCACAAGCAGATCAATTTCATAGGGACTAATATGATCTAAAAGTTTCTGTTCTGCAACCGCCCTTGATTTTAAAAAAAAATCAATTCGTTCAGATCCTTTATCCTTGTTTATCAAATTCTGTTTTGCCCTGATCTCTTCAAGATTAAAGCCTTTCGGTAGTATTACTGATGACATATTATTCTTCCCGACAGATCCTGTCAGATCATCTTTTACATGCCTTATAATTTTGCTGTAATCTACAACAAAGGTGTCTATACCCGCCTTTTGTGCCCGCTCAAGCCCTTTTGCCCCTGGAACATCAGAGCCTGTAAACATAATCTGTGCGTTAATTCTTCCATCTGTACAGCTATCAATAATTGCCTGAAGGTTAGTTCCTCCGCCAGATATAAGTGTGCCTATTTTAATTTTTTTTCCCACCATACCCTCCTCAATTGTATGTATTTACCATAAAAATGCGGCATGCTTCATTTGCCGGTTTAGACTTTGGTTAACCGCATTCCCATTTTCAGGGGATTTTCTCAAAAAAAGTGCAAACTGCTTTTGAGGCGATATGAAGGATGCCGAAAATGCATTCTGATTTTCATAATTCGGGGTGGCCGCATAATGGCCATGAACGTTTAATCAATCTCCATGCCACACAATCTGTCACGCAGCAATACGATATTACAGAATATCTGCTACAGATCAAAGGAATTTTTCATTATGTTGACAAAGGATATCTAAACTCATATATTGACAAAATCGCTTTTATCAATATCAAGAATGTGCTCAACAAATCCAACATGAGGAGATAATAAATGTCAGAAAATATTATAGAAATAGACGATGATGCCTTTGAGAGTGAAGTATTGAAGTCAAATTTGCCTGTATTGGTTGACTTCTGGGCACCGTGGTGCGGCCCATGCAGAGCCATTGCACCTACTATTGAGGCTCTGGAGAAGAGTTATGCCGGAAAAATCAAGTTTGTAAAGGTTAATGTTGATGAAAATCCCCTAACGCCAACCAAATATGCTATTCAGGCAATACCCACGCTTATTTTTTTCAAAGACGGACAGATAGCTGATCAGATCACGGGAATGGTCGCAAAGGCAAAATTGGAAGAGGCTATTGAGGGAATTTTGTAATTGCGGGAGGATGTTTAAATGAAACAGACCGATTATGACCTTGTGATAGTTGGCGGAGGCCCTGCGGGACTTACCGCGGGAATATACGCTGCCAGAGCAAGAATGAATGTTGTGCTGTATGAAAAAGCGGCTCCCGGCGGACAGGTAATTGTTTCTGACTGGATTGAAAATTACCCTGGATTTCCAGATGGTATAAGTGGTTATGACCTGGGCGAAAAGATGCTGAACCAGGCAAAAAACCTGGGCTTGAACATCGAGATTGAGGATGTTACATCAATACAGGTTGATGGAGAGATAAAAACAGTTAATCTTGGAAAAAAATCGGTTAGCACAAAAACAGTAATCATTGTATCTGGTGCATCTCCCAAAAAACTCAATATCGGTGAATCACAGTTTATGGGCAAAGGAGTATCTTTTTGTGCCACGTGTGATGGCCCCTTTTTTAGGGATAAAACAGTTGTTGCCGTTGGTGGAGGTGACACAGCGGTTCAAGAATCCATTTTCCTTACAAAATTTGTAAAAAAACTCTATCTGATACACAGACGAGGTGAACTCAGGGCAACAAAGATATTACAGGAACGGGCACATAAAAATGACAAGATAGAGATTGTCTGGGATTCCGTTGTTTCAGGAATGGATGGCCTGTTTGCTGTGGAAAATGTAAGGGTGAGGAATATCAAAACCGGTGAAGAGAAAGATATCAAGGCACAAGGTTGCTTTATCTGGATCGGTATCACTCCTAACACTGCTTTTTTGGGAGATGTCCTGAAAATGGATGACGGAGGATTCATATATACCAATGAAAACATGGAGACCTCGGTTCCTGGCATTTTTGCCGCTGGAGATGTCAGAACCACACCCTTGAAACAGATTGTAACTGCTGTCGGTGACGCAGCTATTGCTGTGATGTCTGCGGAGCATTATATTGAAAACATGCAGGATTAAACAAAGCATGGTCGTCCCAAATACCAACAACATAAAGAACTGAATATGCCTAATTCAAGCACTTGGGCTTATTCAGTTTTTATTTAAGCGTCATGGTATAAAAAATGAAAAGAAATATTCATATTATAGTTTCAATCATCCTGATTGCTCTTGTTTCAAGCTGTTCCTGGTTCGGCTCAGAGGATCGCGAAATGGAAAAAAGTGCAAAAGAACTTGCAACCCAGGGAAGCATTGAATACAGAGACAAGGATTACAAAAAGGCAATCAAGTCCTTTGCAACCCTAAGAGACTGGTATCCGTTCAGCCAGTATGCCATTTTAGCTGAACTCAAAATTGCCGATGCCCACTACAAACTTGAAGACTATGAAGATGCACGTGCAAGCTATGAGGAGTTTGAAAACCTCCATCCTAAAAATGAGGCCATCCCTTATGTAATTTATAGAACAGGAATGTGCTGGTATAATAGAATAGAAACGGTTGACAAAGATCAGACCCCGGCCAAAAAGGCGATGGAGCAATTCAAACGCCTCGCAAATCGGTTTCCAAAAGACCCGCATACCCCAAAAGCAGAAAAAAAGATCAAAAGGTGCATGGAGAGCATTGCAGATCACGAAGAGTATGTTGCCAATTTTTATTTAAAGGGCAAGCATTACAAGGCTGCCCTCAAAAGGTTTGAAAATATTTTTGCACACTACCCCGACACAGAAGCTGGCAAGCGCACCTTGGAAAACATTGCAGTGTGCCGCAAAATTATCGAACAAAAGGATTCTGCTTTACATTCAGACTGATTAGGGGTATAAGTCCTCGTTTTAAATTAGCTAATTTTATTTTTTAAGGAGAATAATAATGTCTAAAGAGTGTAAGATATGCGGTAAAAAACCTATGGTAGGCTGCAATGTAAGCCATGCACATAATGTAAATAAGCGCAGGTTCAATCCAAATCTGCAAAGAGTTAGAGCCGTTGTTAACGGACAGCCTAAAAGAATTGATGTCTGCACTAACTGCATCAAATCAGGTCATGTAGTCAAGGCTCCCTGATCTTTAGAAGTGTTTCGTGGGAATCAGCAGTTATGTGCTGCTGATTCGCTTCCCGCCTTTCTTCTTTTTTCCAGATATTTAGCATTTTTTCCAAATATTTCGCGCAAGGCCATTGACTCTTTTTTGAAACAGATGCTTTCTCTGCTTTTGATGATGAGGATTTTGTCAGGCAAATGAAGTTTTGTGCCGCTGTTTTTTGACGAGACAAGGTTAAGAACATCGTCAATATGCTTTAATGTAATCCGCTTGAGATCTCCTTTTACCCTTTCAATGCCCAGGCGTACAATTCTTTTTGCAAGTGCGGGGTGGATTTTGGCAAAAGATTGAAGAGCAAGGTGTATTTCAGCTGTCTCCTGGTTATCTTTGTTGGATGGATTATGTTTTTCCATTAGATTGTGCTTTTCAATTTTGTTATCTTTATCGGATATATTATCATCCCTCACACCACTTTGCATTTCCGTATAATTGCTGTTTTCTGCGTAACTGTTGCCTTTCTTTTGAAACTGTGCATCTGCAAAAACACGTTCAGCCTCCTCATTCATCCATGATTCCTCGTCCATCACTATGCGGCTGAACCTGTTTAACGAGTCAACTACAGATGGATTGTACTCTTCTTTTAAAAAGGGTATCAAGGAGTGTCGAATCCTGTTTCTCAGATATTTAACTTCAGAATTGGAGCTGTCATTCACATATGGCTGTTGCTTGAAATTGAGATACTCAAGAATCTCCTGCCTTGAAATCTCGATCAGGGGACGAATAATCCAGTTGTCCCTTACATGTGGAATCCCGGCAACACCTTTGGTTCCGCTTCCTCTCAACAGGTTCATAAGCACAAGCTCTGCGTTGTCATCGCAATTATGACCAAGGGCTACTTTTGTGTAATGTTTCCTGTCCGCAGTTTCTTTGTAAAAAGAATATCGTACATTTCGGGCAGCTTCCTCAAACGAGAGTCTTCTCGTTTTTGCGATATCGATAACATCAATCTTGAGGGAATGGAACGGAATGCCAAATTTTTCAGATAGATCTTTTACAAACGCTTCATCTCTGTCAGACTCATCTCCTCTTAAACAGTGGTTTATATGAGCAATGCCCATACGGATAGAGAGAGCATTTCTATTCTCCTTAAAAGAAATATTATTAAAAGAGAGATTGTCATTACAGGGCAAGGCTGTTTTATTACTATTATCAGGCAAAGTCGATTTGTGATTATCATTAAGCAAAGTCTTTGGGTGGGACTCTCTATTTTGGAAACAGGTTGATCTGGCAATATCAATGAGTAAAAGCAAAAGAGCTACAGAGTCAGGGCCTCCGGAAACTCCAACAAGAATGGCGTCCTGGTCGGATATCATGGAATTACGTTCTATGGTCATGACAGCTTTATGGCCAAGAGAAGCTATTTTTGTTGTCTTGTGTTTCAAAATTGGAATTCTGGAAAGGATTTGTAGTCCTGACTTTTTATGATGTTGTTTTTTTACGCTACAGTTATGGATTATTTTTTATTGGAATATTCTGAAAGCTCTTCCAGCATTTTATTGAGTTTTTCCTGCATCTCTTTGTCTGGTTGAGTAAACTCACACCCTACATCATAATCCGCAAGTCTTGCAGAATGGTTAGGGGCTACCCATTTTATCTTTGCCTTTTCCTTTAACGCGACCCACTTTTCCAAAGTACAATCCTTGCATTGAACAACAACTTCCATATCAATCTCTTTGCCAGGCTCGATCTCGTTGGATGATAGAAAGCCAAATCCATTCAGGCATATATCCCTTAACAACCCCATGTAATCCCTGTTGTCATAATGGTATTTAAACATCACTTTAACAGGTACACGTTCTGAAGATCTCTTGTTTGCCTTAATAAATTTTAAAAAATCGAACATACTCTATACCTCTTTTGTCGTTTGACATTGTTAAGATACGCAGTCCAATCTGAACTTTTTTTGTTATAATCAAATGGTCTGATTCAAGTCAAGGTAAATAGCAGACCTGCTTGTCAATACTGCATGGCTGCCCAGACAAGAATTCTTGACAAATCATGTTATATTGAGTTAAGCACTCATAAAATATCATCCACCCTTATAACATATATGGCAGTTTTGCAATATAAATGACGTATTGTTCTGCTGTAACAAAAAATGGAAGTCTCGTGATCTCAAATCTAAGTCTCGTG
>JADFYT010000069.1 GCA_015232935.1 Desulfamplus sp. | reverse complement strand
ATTATAAGCCTGCGGTAAGCGTCATATACAAACCAGGGATTTGCGGTCTGTGCTATAAGTCCTGGAATGGTTGCGGTACACAATCCCACATTGAGAACTGTCTCCATCATGCCTGGCATGGAGCTTCTTGCCCCTGAGCGGCTGGAAACAAGAAGGGGATTTTTGGGATCTCCAAATTTTTTGCCCATAAACTGTTCTATTTTTGACATTGCCTGATCAAGTTCCGCATATAACCTGTCAGGAAGCTTTCCACCATTCATGAAATAATCATTGCAGCAGTCAGTCGAGATTGTAAAGCCTGCTGGTACCGGCAACCCGAGAATGGCCATTTCCGCCAGATTCGCACCTTTTCCTCCGAGAAGATTTTTTTGAGATGCATTTCCTTCTGCTTTGCCATCTCCAAAGTTGTAAATATATTGTGCCATTTGTGTTTTTTCCTTAGATTGAAAGTTATTTATAAGTTGATTTAACAATTAAGATTGGCTATATCATGTATGTTTATGACTGTATGTTCAAAGAACGGCAGTTAAATAATGGTCAGTACTTTATTGTGGCTACCTTGATAGTCTTTCAGACTACATCATTCAAGTATCAAAATCAAGGCCGTACCTTGTCAACGCCCCCTCCTGAATCAAAGATTCAAAAGGGACATATGAAAGCCCCCTCTTGTTGTAACTTGTGTTTTTAAATGCTTTATTTTTATACAATATTTTTTATGATAAAGACGATTATGTTTTATGATTAACATTGATTCCATCTCAAAATCCTATGGCAGTCAGGTTTTACTAAGCAGCACGTCCATTCAGATTAACTCCGGTGAAAAGATAGGGCTTGTTGGAAGAAACGGGCATGGAAAAACCACTTTGCTCAGAATGGTAACAGGAGAGGAAGAGCCTGACAGCGGTCAGATACAGATTCCAGGGGATTACCGGATAGGATATCTGACCCAGCATATTGAATTTTCAAAAAAAAGCGTACTTGAAGAGTGCATGCTGGGACTGACAGAACATGAACAGGATCACTACTGGAAGGCTGAAAAAATTCTTGTAGGTCTTGGTTTCTCGGATGAAGATATGGGAAAACCTCCATCGGATTTTTCAGGTGGGTACCAGGTACGCCTGACTCTTGCCAAGGTTTTGGTATCAGAACCTGATCTGCTTATACTGGATGAGCCTACCAACTATCTGGATATTGTTTCAATACGCTGGATATCCTCGTTTTTGAGAGCATGGCCTCGTGAAATTATGCTTGTGACCCATGACAGAAGTTTTATGGACAGTATTGTTACCCATATTGCCGGAATTCACAGAAGCGTTATTCGCAAAATAGCCGGTACAACCCAAAAATATTACGAGCAGATTGCCCAGGACGAAGAGATTTACGAAAAAACAAGGGTAAATGAAGAGAAACGCCGCAAGGAGATGGAGCTCTTTATCACAAGGTTTCGGGCAAAGGCAAGACTTGCTGGCCTGGTGCAATCAAGAGTCAAGGCTCTTGCTCGAATGGAAAAAAAAGAGGGGCTTGAAAAAATTGAATCCCTTGAATTCTCATTTCGGGATAAAAATTTTGCCGGCAAAAAGATAATGGAGTGTGAGGATATCACTTTTTCTTATGATTCGATTAAAGGAACACCCTTAATCGAGAATTTGAGTATTCAAGGAACACCCCTGATAGAGAATTTGAGTATCCAGAGAAAACCCCTGATAGAGAATTTCAGTATCACGGTCTCCCCTGATGACAGAATTGCCATAATCGGTAAAAACGGCAAAGGCAAAACAACTCTTCTTAAAATTCTTTCCGGCAGACTCTCCCCTGATTCAGGAAAGGTAAGCTGCAATCCAGGATTCGCAATGGGATATTTTGAGCAGACAAATATTTCATCCTTGAACAAAAATGCCACGATTGAAGAAGAGATTCTCTATTCCCATCCTGATCTTGACCGGCAGCAGGCAAGAAATATCTGCGGTGCGATGATGTTTGAAGGAGATAACGCACTAAAGCAGATCTCTGTGCTTTCGGGCGGAGAGAAGAGCCGTGTAATGCTTGCAAAACTTCTGGCACAGCCCTTGAACCTTCTTATGCTTGATGAGCCTACCAACCATCTTGATATGGAGTCCTGTGACTCTCTTGTGATGGCACTTGACAATTTCAGGGGGGCGGTTCTTCTGGTTACACATAATGAGATGTTTCTCCATTCACTGGCAAACCGGCTGATTGTATTCAAGAACGATGCTGTTCATCTGTTTGAGGGAACTTATCAGGAGTTTCTTGAAAAAGAGGGGTGGGATGATGATCAGGCGGGCAGGGGGAAAGCCTCTGTGTTATCCGCTCCTGCCGATATCACATCTTTATCTTCTCCTGTCCCTACATCTTCTTCCATGCCAGGATCTTCTTTGCGAACAGTATCCGGTTCACGCACTGTATCCAGAAAAGAGCTTCGCAAACTTCGTTCGGAGATTATCCAGGAGAGATCAAAAGCAGTGGGACATCTTGAAAAGGCAGTTGAAAAAAATGAAAAATTGATAGAAAAATGCGAAGAGAGAATTGCGGAACTTAACGCATCAATGCAAAAAGCCGCCGAAAAAATGGATGGAAAAGAGATCGCATCTATTGGTAAGGAACTGACACTTCGTCAGACAGAAATTGATCTTCTTTTTGATGCCCTGGAGAAAAATATGGATGAACTTGAATCCAAAAAAGCGGTTTTTGATTCAAGGCTTTTGGAATTGCAGGATTCTGAATAATAATCATAGATATTGCATAGAGAGGCTACACCGGTTTGAAAAGATATAATGCCTGAAAATTTGAGAATTCCATGCATTTTTGAGAATTCCATGCATTTCCTGAACATTGTGATGACCAATATCAAAGGTGATAACTACTATGGATAAAAATAAAATACAGATTATATGGGGAGCAGCTCTTGTTATGGCAGGACTTGGAGTCTTTTACAGAATTCCCCAGGTTATGCCAAAAATCATGTCAATAGAGGCGTTTGTAAATGCAGAGGGAATTATTCGCTTCTGTTTCTATGTACTGGGCGTACTTCTGGTATATGGCGGTGCCAAAAAAATATATGACCATCTCCATAACCGCCACAACAGGTCATTGCCGCAACCTGAAATACGACATAAAATCCAACCAAAATAATTTTCTGGAAATCCATAACATTATTGATATCTTCCGGAGGAGCAGATGAATGTAGCTGTCAGAAAAAAAGGAACCGCCTTAAAAACCACCATTAAAGATCAATCCGGTGCCGGCAGGGCACGTATTGGTGAGCTGCTTTCCAAGGAGGGTCAGATTACAAGTGTACAGTTGCAGGCAGCTCAGGAGCAACAGCGCAAGACAGGCTTGAGGCTTAGCAAGATTCTTCTTTCCATGGGGATTATTGACCCTGAGACTATCGTGAATGTGCTTGGCAGGATTTACGGTTATCAGGTTGTGAAAAATTCAGAGATGAAACCCAGCACCAAGGTGTTGGGTCTCATTCCCTTTCAAGATGCAAAAAAACATATGGCATTCCCTCTGGGTATCAAGGATGATCAGCTTGTGATCGCCATGACAGAGCCCACGGATACTGATTCTATTGACGAGATCAAGAACCTGATCGGCGGCAAGGAGCTTAAGGTATGCGTTGCCACAGAACATGATGTAATACAGGCCTATAGAGATTTTTACAAAATAAGTGATGATGAGTATAAAGAGCTTATCCATTTTGAGGAGGAGCCTGAGGAAGAACACTCAGTCACTTCTGTTGATGACTTTGGCTCTCTTGTGTCAGAAGCGGCAGATGAGGTTGAGGTTGCCGAGGATGATTCCAAAAGCTATGATGAATTCATGGCATCTGATGCCCCCATCATCAAGCTGGTCAACGGTATTCTGACAAAGGCTATCAATGATGGAATCAGTGATATTCATATTGAACCTTTTGAAAAATCCCTACAGGTAAGATACAGGCTTGACGGCTCGCTTTTCAAGGCAATGAATCTTCCCTTGAGTATCAAGAATGCTGTTATATCAAGATTTAAAATTCTCGCAGAGCTTGATATTGCTGAGCGAAGGGTTCCACAGGACGGCAGAATAAAACTTCGTCTTGGCAAGAAAAAGACAGTTGATTTTCGTGTATCAACGCTTCCTACCCTTTACGGAGAGGGCATTGTAATGCGTATTCTGGATCAGAGTGCCCTCAATGTTGATCTTTCAAAATTAGGATTTGAAGATGCCACGTTTAAATCAATCAAAAGGTGTATAAACAGACCCTACGGTCTTCTTCTTGTTACAGGTCCTACCGGAAGCGGAAAAACAACCACGCTCTATTCACTTTTGAACCGGCTGAATCAGGAGGATACCAAGATCCTGACTGCTGAGGATCCAATTGAGTTCAACTTCAGGGGTATAAATCAGGTTCCGGTAAGGGAGAGCGTGGGCATGACCTTTGCTGCAGCACTCAAAGCCTTTCTGAGACAGGACCCTGACATTATCATGGTGGGCGAGATCCGTGATATCACAACCGCGGAAATAGCAATAAAGGCAGCCATGACAGGACATCTTGTTTTTAGCACTTTGCACACCAATGACTGCCCATCCACAATCGGCAGGCTCATTGATATTGGTATTCCTTCATACATGCTTGCCTCTGCTGTAACAATGGTGCTCTCTCAGCGGCTTGCAAGGCGGCTTTGTCCCCATTGCAAGCAGGAGGTTACCGGGCACGATCCCAAAGAGCTTGAACTGTATGGTTTCAACAAGGAGCTTATTTCAGGAAATCCGGCCAAGAACATACCTCCACTTAAAATAATGGGGCCTAAAGGTTGCAGCCAGTGCAATGGAACCGGTTACAAGGGCCGGGTTGGCCTGTATGAACTTATGGAGGTTACAGATGAGGTAGGAAAAGCAATTAACTCTGAAGTGCCTGAAGATCATCTCAGAAAAATTGCTGTGCAAGAGGGGATGACTACCCTGAGAGATGCGGGTATCGAGAAAATTCGCCAGGGGGTAACATCGCTCGAAGAGGTGCTCAAAAAGACAACCATCACAAAAGAGGCACTTCCGTCATATCTTGTCAATCCTGATTTTGAGAAATATGAGGATATGGATGTAATAATACGCGAAGGGAATAATGATATTGACTTCTTCAAGCTGGTACGTGGTTCACTGTATGTTGTCAAGGCTGGAAAAAAGATCGCCGAGATCCATGAGCCTGGTGAATACTTTGGTGAGATGGCAGCCATCACCGGAGAGCCGAGATCCGCGTCCATAATGTCCAAGGGAAGATCAGAAGTCAAAAGGTTTCCAGGAGACAAACTGCATGAGGTAATCGAGAAGTATCCTGATGTTGCAAAGCATCTTTTCGGCATTCTTGCCAGCCGTTTAAGTCAGGCCAATAAACTGCTTTTGAGCAAACTCAAGCCTACAGGGCAATAATGCAAATAAACCTTCATGGCCTTTGTGTGGTCACCCCGGATCATGAAAACAAGGGTGCCTTTTCATGGTAAAGTTACCGGCAGGTTCTGTAAAAACGCTCTTTTTCGCTGTATATGCATCCACAATACTGCTGCCGGTACATGTTCAGCCGCTTTGACTCCTCAATACCCTCTTTCCAACCATTCCTGAAATCTCTGTAAAAAAAGGGAACTCCCTGCTCTTGTCCAACGGACTCACCTGTTTGACGAATCAGGTCATGATTTTGAAACCGGCTGTATAGAAGCGTGGAGGAAAAAGCGTCAAATTTTCCTTTTTTTGCTATCTTTGCAGTACTGTTGAACCTGTCATGGTAGCAGAAGCGGCATCGCTGCTTTTCACGGAACGCAACAGACTGGATAAAACTCTCAAGCTCATAGGAGTTCTGGGAAATAACCTTTATGCCCTTATTTTCAGCATATTCCATCAGCGTTGTTTCCCGTCTTGAACATTCAGAGAACGGGTGGATGTTGTGGCGGTAAAAAAATCCCGTTACTTCGATCTTCTCACTTTCCAGTGATTTGAGAGGATAGATGGAACATGGCCCGCAGCACATGTGCAAAAGAAGTTTCATGCTAAAAACAAAGCCCCCCTTGCCAACGCTTTCCTGCCTTTTGACATGTTTACACAATTAATCATATTTTTATCTGCTCCCGAATATGGCGGTTCCTATTCTGACCATGGTTGATCCCTCTTCAATTGCTATCCTGAAATCATCACTCATTCCCATTGAGAGATGTTCCATGGATATCTTTTCAATATTTTCTCTCTTTATGGCCTCCCTGATATTTGCAAGCCTTCGCAAATATGGCCTTGCCCTTTCCGGATCATCAAAAAAAGGGGGCATCCCCATAACTCCTTTCAAAGACAAAAATTTCAATCGCGAGACAGCTTCTGCCAGTTTCACCCCCTCTTCTGCGGCCGCTCCTGATTTTGTCTCCTCCTGGCTGATATTGATCTGAATGAGAATGTCCTGGATTTTGCCTGCTTTTTCAGCATGACGGTTGATCTCTTTTGCAAGCTTCAAAGAGTCAACCGTGTGAATCAGATCAAAATATTTAACCGCAACCTTTGCCTTGTTGGATTGAAGATGGCCTATAAAGTGCCAGGAAGGACTCTTGGTGTGAATAACTTCAATTTTGTTCACTGCCTCCTGAATATAGTTTTCTCCCAGAATCTCAACGCCAACATCAATAGCCTTGACAATAGCGTCCACGCTCTTTTTTTTGCTCACCGCGACAAGGGTTATCTCATCAGGGTTTCTTCCACATCTTTGAGCCGCCTCGGCTATCTGCTTTTTGACGGAATTGAAGTTTTCCTTTATTTCATCGTTTTTTTTGTCAGCCAATTGCCATTCCTCCATGTTGGATCATTTTTCACTCTCCTGCCTCTGAGCGGCTTTTTACTGCGGGATCAAGTATTCTGGATATCAAAAAAATACGCTCACAAACCGCCTTAAAACCATCAAACTTGAAAGAGTATCAAGCCTTTCTTGAAAGAGTATCATGTCATTTCAATAATACCCTCTTTCGCAAGAATTTCCATCACCTCGCAAACCGGAAGACCAACCACATTGCTGTAGGAGCCGTTGATGCTTCTTACCATGAATGTCCCAAGTCCCTGAATCGCGTAGCTTCCGGCCTTGTCAAAAGGTTCGCCTGTTCCGATATACCAGTCTATCTCGCTCGCTGTCAGGGTTTTAAAAAGAACATCTGTCCTTACTGAACTTGTAATCAGCTTTTCCTCTGCCTGAATGCCACTATCTCTACCTGCAAGGTCGGTTTTGCGGCAAATGGTGAATCCGGTATAGACAATATGGGATCTTCCGCTCAAGGTTTCAAGCATCTTTCTTGCGTCATCTTCCGAAAGAGGTTTCTCAAGAATTGCGTCGCCCATTACAACGGTAGTATCAGCCCCGATAACCCATTCTCCGGGGTATTTTTGTGCCACATGCAAAGCTTTTTCTCTTGAAAGCCTCATTACGTAATCCTCAGCCCGTTCAAAAGCACCAATGATCTCTTCGATGTTTGCAGGCACTATCTTGAAATCAACTCCGGCCTGCTCAAGAAGCTCTTTTCTCCTGGGAGATTGAGACGCAAGGATCAGATTTTTTTTTGTGATTTTATTCTTTATCTGTATCAATTTTCTGTTTTTCCGTATATTTCCGATTTTTTGTCCTGTTTTTTTGTTATTGACCTTATTCTTTACCATGAAATTTTGCTCTTGGTTTCATTATTTTGGGGTGTCTGGCTCTGCGGTCAATCTCTTTTTTGACCTTAGAACCAGACACCTGAATAAACCTTATCAAAGGATAATTCAATATTTTAAAAAATTACCGCAGGACTTGCAATTTTCAGGTTTATAGTATAAGAAAGATCAGTTTTTCAAGCCTGGGTGGCGGAACAGGTAGACGCAAGGGACTTAAAATCCCTCGGAGCATAGCTCTGTACGAGTTCAATTCTCGTCCCAGGTACCAGTCAGGAAAATCAAGGGTTTGGCCAATTCCGGTTGAGCCCTTTTTTGTTGCTCAGGAGTTTCAGTCCAACAATGATTGCGTTCAATCTGCCATCTAACCAGCCTTTTTTCTTGTTCAGGAGTTTCAATCCAACCAAAATTGCAGCAAAGCTGATTATGTTTATTTTAAAACCGGTTGCATGGAGAACTTTTTTCTGTATTTTTTTTTTTTTCTGCTCTCTTGCGTTTCAGGCTGAATCAGGTGAATTGATATCTCCGTCTCCATCCCGAAAAGGGTTGTTCAAATTTTACAAGGAATATATCTCCCCTGCTGATGGAGATCGTTGCGGCATGTCGCCTTCATGCTCAAAATATGGACAGGAGGCTTTTGCGAGACACGGTCTTCTTATGGGGTGGATCATGACCTGCGACCGTCTGATAAGATGCGGCAGGGATGAGAGAAATTTTTCTCCATCCGTCAGATCAAATGGGAAAGATGGTTCACAACAAAAAAATCTGACTTTTGATCCTCTTGATGCAAATGACTTCTGGTGGTATTCCCATGATTCTTCCAGGTAAAACTGGTTTTCCCTCTTCTGTCTGCCTGTTTTGCTATATTTTACCACTCAGGAATTTCAATCAGACATTAATTGAAGCAAGGCTGCCTATGTTCTTGTTCAGGAATTTCAATCCAGCCAGGATTGCAGCGAAGCTCTTTATGTTCTTCTTGTCCATTTTCTTGTTTTCAGACTCCGGAATATGCGAATCCACAATTACGATAAATTCCGATATGCAGTATCAATATGCTCTGGACAGGTTTGAACAGCAGGATTTTCAGACCGCTGTTGTTGAGTTTAATCGTTTTATCTATTTTTTCCCGAAGGACAGTCGCTTAAAAGAGGCTGCCTTTAAAAAAGGTGTCGCTCTGTTTCATTCAAAGAGATATGAAGAGGCTCTCGTTATTTTCAGGGATTTGTCCGGGCTGTTTTCTGACAAGCCTGATTATACAAATGGGCATTCATCAGGTGATCCTGACAGTGTTTCCAGCTCTTCCAAAGATTTTATATCTGCTGGCGGCATCGCTGCCACTAATGATGAAGGTGAGCTGTTGGACGATGACACCTTGAGCACAGAGGCCTGTTTCATGTTGAGTGCCATATTTCTTGCCGTCAAGCGGGATGCATCAGCCCAGATGGTTCTTCAAAATTTTCTTTTGCTCAACGATGATCCGGCAGAAGAGGACAGAGCTTATTATGCTCTTGTATGGATATATCTTGCAAGAGCCCGGGATAGCCATACATCTTACAAAGAGTCCCGACAGGCATTGACACAGGCAATTGAATACATAGATAAAATGACTCCTGAGGGCAGACATGGATATAAAGCCGGTAATCTCGCAAAGGAGATATCAAGAACTGCTGAATTTATGGATCAAAACAAAAAAAGTCCGGTAGTTGCAGGTATTGCTTCGGTGATTCCTGGTGGCGGATTTGCCTACTGCAACCGGTACCGTGACGCAGTTGCAGCTTTTTTGCTCAACAGCGTATTTGTGCTTGCTGCCCTTGAATCATTTGAGGATGGCAATGAAGCATTGGGAGGATTGATAGGCTTTGTGGGATCAGGATTCTATGGTGGCAGTATTTACGGTGGAATATCAAGTGCCCATAAACAGAACAGGGCTGTTATCATAAACGCTATTGACGGTATCAGGAAGAATACTGATGCTGGTCACGATAGCTTGTACGGTATCATGAAAAATACTGATGCTGGTCATGATGGCTCATATGACAATCTTCTTTATGACGATGATCGGCAAAAAAAGAGCAGCCGTAATATACCGCTGCTTTCAATCAAGATTCCCTTT
>JADFYT010000068.1 GCA_015232935.1 Desulfamplus sp. | reverse complement strand
AACGTTTTAATGTGGACATATTTACAGCGTTATATAAAGATTGACGGACTTTTGTATGTGTGATCATGAGTATTTGCTGGTCATCCAGGAATTTTTAACACAAGTTCACGCGATAGATATTTACTGCACCAGATTTTATGTTAATAAAGTTTAATCCGGTGGCGATGGCAAAGAGGCCACACCCGTTCCCATCCCGAACACGGAAGTTAAGCTCTTTAGCGCCGATGGTACTGCACGGGAGTCTGTGTGGGAGAGTAGGACGCCGCCGGATTATCTCTTATATATAAAGCCCGTTTGAGGATTTTAACAAATCCTCAAACGGGCTTTTTTTATTACTCAAGAATTTAAATCAAACATAAATAGCAGCGAAGCTGCTTATGTTCTTGGCAAATCACGCCCTATGGGCGTGGATAGGTCTTCCAAGCTATTTTTTTACTTTGTTGTCAATGAAACAGATCCGTCCCAGTTACTGTCGGGATGTCTGGATTTGTCTATTTTATCTATCCTTTCCAACATTCTGACAGAAGAAAGATCTCCAGGCCGCAATGTAAGTGCATCATTAAACAGATTGGACGCTTTGGTAAATTCTTGGGCCATATATGCTTGAAACCCCTGATGGTAGAGAACATAATACATGTCGCTATGATTGTTCTTATCAAAATTATAGTTGACCTGCTCTATATCCTGTTTATTTTGGCCGTTCTTTTTATTATTTTCAGTCTCTCCGTAAACTTCGTAAATACGTACAGGCTTATTTTTGCCTTTAACTTTGACATAATCAAGAATACGGGTCTTGAATCGGCCCTGAGACAAACTGTTAAGTGTAAACCTGGATATTATAAGCGATGTTCCATAAAGTTTGTTTGCCCCTTCGAGTCTTGATGCAAGATTGACTGCATCCCCAATCACTGTATAGTCAAGTACATTCTTTGAACCCATATTACCTGCAATCATGTTATTTGTATTTATACCAATTCGACAATGAAGTTCATAGTATCCATATCTGTAATTTTTTGTTTGTCCCGAGATATCTTGAGTTCCTGAAATATCACTGTCTCTGTTTTTCCAGATATTTCTTAATTCTGACAATCTGTCAAGCATTTGCAAAGCTGCTGTAACTGCCCGATCTGCGTGATCATCTAAAGGAATTGGCATACCAAATTCAGCCATGATGGAATCTCCTTGAAATTTATCAATTATTCCTCCATTGTGCATTATGATATCTGCCATCTCTGTAAAATATTCGTTGAGCAGAGTGACAAGTTCTTTTGGAGAAAGAGATTCAGCGATAGTTGTGAAATTTGCAATGTCTGAAAACAGAACCGTGACAATTCGTTCTTCTCCTCCAAGTGTTACCATATCAGGATGAGCAAGCAGCGTATTTACAACCGTTTCAGGAAGATACCTGGCAAAGGTATTTCGTATAAAAGCACGCTCTTTTGAACCCGAAGTTTCGAGAGTTGCAATAAAAGCAAAAAAGATCAACATAAGCACAGAGCTGACAGTTACAACCGGAAAAAGGCGGAAGGAGACAAACTCAATCCATGTTAGAACAGGGACTGCAATAATAATAAATATTCCTGTACCATACAAAAACCGTGAGGAACGTGCAATTGAAGCACATGCCATGATTGCCATAAACATGCATATTAAAACAAGGATTTTAAATAATGGCCATTGGCTGTAAAAGGTATTTGTAAGAAGGGCATTGAGAAGTGACGCATGAGTTATGACTAACGGGGCATCGCTTTGAAGAGGTGTATAGCCAAGATCTGATGTGCCAATTGCAATATCTCCAACAAAGACAAAGTTGCCTTCAAACCGTTCAAGCAGATTCCCCCTTAAATCCTCATCCTGAAAATTAGAAATAAGTGTATGGACAGACATGTAGCCAAAGTCCTTTCCCATAGCCTGAACAAATGGGATAAATGTTCTGCCATGCCTGTCAATAGGGATTATCACATCTTTGTCCAAAAAACTTTCCTTTGATGCAGGAATAGTTATTTTTTCCCCCCATTCCACAGAAACATCATTTAATGATACCCCTGCCCAGTCCAGAAAAACAGAAAGGGCAAGCGTTGGAAAATATCTGTCATCAACTCTTGCGAGCATGGTGATATGCCTGTATATTCCGTCTCTGTCTGCCTTTGCATTTATATCTCCTGATCCTCGAGCTTTTATGGCAAATTCATTTTGCTGCATCAAGGCTTTAACTGCATAAAAAGGGCGGCGGTCATTTTCTGTAGTCAGTTTTTCATATGGATTGCCAAGATAGTTTGAACTGAGACGTTCATGGGCAGCGTCATTTTTCCAGCGGAAACGATATGGTTTTTCAGACAGGACAAGTGCTGTTGGAAGATATACATTGCCCAGAGTTTCTATGGATGCACTGAATGCAAGATCTGATTTTTCCGTACTTTTTCTGGCAAAAATAATATCATATATTACCCCCTCAGTGCCCAAATGGCTCAGCGTATTGTTAAGGGTTGCCATGTCTTTTCTATCCAGGTAATTTTTATCGAAAAAATTATAGGTCTCATCAGTGATATTAAGATAGACAATTTCCGGAGTAAAAGATGCCTTAGGGCCTTCCCCTCTTTTCACAGCCAGCTTATAAAAAATATCAAGGGCCTTATAATCAAATATATTAAATATGTTGCCTGTAGGATTCATGGCAAAATAGAAAACTGTCAGAATTCCAGACAGTATTACTGCCGAAACAACCCCGATTGCTCTTATCTGCTTTTTGTTTCTGAACTTGATCATATCATTTTTATTGAACACCAATTTTGGCAAATTGACTTTTTACGAGACTATATTATTTTTTGATCTGAAATTCATAACTTTTGATAACCAGACCCTTGCCAGAAAAAACCTGGAGTTGCTTTAAGAATGGGTCGTCATTAGCTCCGGAAGAGTTTTTTATACTGTTTGTGATCCCTCTTACATTACCGGCAATTGAAGTTACATTCCCGTCAATGGAAAAAAAATCTTCATCATCTTCTGATGCCAGAGCATTGCTTTTTGCTTGAAGATCGTTTTCAATAGCTGCCCATTTAGAAACGCTCATATTGTTTTTTTCCATACCTGAAAGCTCATTAAGCTGTTCAGGAGAGCAAATAATAGTGAACTTCTCCATATTGCTTTGACCATCTATTTCGTAAAATGCCTGGGCAGAGGGCAGAATAAGGGTAGAACTTTGAATCTTTTGTTCTGTTATATTAAGCGGATTCACACTTTTCCCATCTGTATGAATAATATATACATAACAACTGTTTTCTGTGTGGACATACAACCTTACTGCATCGCCGGCTTTCAGGCGTTCTTTTGATCTGGCACGGACCATTTTGCCTGTCATCTGGCCAGATGAAACAGCAGACTTTTGAGCTGGCTGTATCTGAATGCCTATTTTTGCTCTAACCCTGTTATCATCTACAGCATGAAGCAAAGCAGGGGATATATATTCTGCGATTATGGCTACCATAAATATTGATACTGCAATTATGATGTATCTTGCGTCTGGTTTCATTTTGCCTCTCCTTGATTGTTGATATTTTTTGTCTGGAACACAGCAGTTTTACTGCAATTGTTATCGGATTGAAATTTTTGAACGAGAACATAGGCAGCTTTGTTGCAATTAATGGCTGATTGAAAGTCCTGAATAATAAAAAAAACTGCATCATATAGGCGTGTCCGAGTCGATTCAAGCTATTTTCTTACGGAAAGTTCTTTTTCCAAATATGACAATATCTCGTCAAGCCGCTTGCCTCCAAACGAGATTGAAGACGGATCAGAAGGCATCTCTTCAAAACCGCCTCTTGACTCCTGAATAAGTGAACTGGCTCTTTTTGTTCCAATGGTAATACATTGGCTGGTTGCCATATTGACAGTCTCCGCAAACCTCAAGCCCGTATTAATGATGGAGCCTCCTAAATCAGGTTTAACTGGAGTATTGATAATGTTTCCAGGATTTCCTTCAGGTGCCGCTGCCTGGATTATGTTTATTTTACTGCCTGGTTGAAATTTGTGGATCATGTTGCCGCCAATTTGAAGCTCTGTGTCAGCATCTTTAATAAACGCATCCGCATTAATAATGATATCTCCACCGCTTGCGTTTTCTGCTTTTGTGTTAGCCTGAATAAATCCACCCTGCATAATCAAAAATCTGGTTTCAAGAGGGATGCCTGTAATTATTATATCACCGCCGTTTCCGTTTTTCTTGCCTTCAACAGATGTGGTAATCAAACCATCCTGAAGAAGTATTATCTCTCCTTGAATAGTGATGGTGCCACCATCTGCACCATGTTCCTGATTGTTTGAAGATGTGTTGATACTGCCGCTGTTCACGACCTTTACCAGGTTTGCCAGAATCTTGATCGGACTTGCCGGAACATTGCCTGAACTTTCGGAAGTTATCCTGGCACTGGAATCAATATCAAGACGCCTGGCTTTAATATCTATATTGATATTTTTTTCATGCATGTCTGCGATCTGCTCTTCTGAAAGGATCTGATCTGCCGCAATAGAGATAACAGCCCCATCAAGAAGAGTTATGGAATCGGCATCAACCGAGATTTTGCCAACATAACCTGTGGCATCAGACGATGCAAAACTTCGGATAAAGCCCGCGTCAACGATAATTTCATCTGCTCTGATGACTATTTCGCCGGCATCTCCTGTTGAAAACGAGCTGCTGGACACTTTGGCACTGTCAATCAATTCAATTTTACCAGATGCGTTTATATTAAGCTTGCCGGCATTGCCTGAAGCACCAGGCTGGGCAGCACTTACAACACCAGTAAGAGTCTCACTGTTTTTACAGCCGTCAATAGTAATCTCCCCGGCGTTTATTGTCACACTGCCACCATCTCCTTTTGAGAATGTAATGCTTGATATGGCAGCACCATTAATCAACTCAAGCCGACCCGCGACATTTATTTCCAGGTTGCCGGCCATGCCTTCTGAATCTTTCTCCGCACTGCTTGCAACTCCTGTAAATTTGTCGCTTTGTTCTCTGTCTATTTTCATACTTCCGGCGTTGATTATCACACTTCCTGCGTCTCCTTTTGCAAAAGTGCCGCTTCCTATTACAGCACCGTTATAGAGTTCAAGTGACCCTGACGCCGTTATTTTCACTTCTCCTGCATTGCCTTGTGAACCTTTTTCGGCATTGCTTGCAACACCTGTAAATCTGCTGCTCTGCTCTCTGTCAATCCTGATACTTCCGGCGTTGACAGAGATAGTTCCGGCATCTCCTTTTGAAAATGAACTGCTTGATATTGAAGCACCGTTCAAAAGTTCAAGCAGGCTGGATATCTCTACATCTATTTTACCGGCTCTGGCTTCTGAATCTGTTTTTGCACTGCTTGTAACACCTGTGAACCTGCTGCTTTTGTCGCCGTCAACTTTCATGTTTTCTGCCTTTACAGAGACGCTTCCGGCATCTCCTTCTGAAAATGTGTCGCTGAAGATTGCAGCACCGTTAATAATTTCAAGCAGACTGGCACTTATTGCAACGCTGTTGGCATTTCCTTTTGAGAATGTGCTGCTTGATATTGCGGCACCATTCAAAAGTTCAAGAAGTCCTGATACTCTTATTTCTATCTTGCCCGCGTTGCCTTGTGATACTTTATTGGCGTTGCTTGTAATCCCTGTAAAACTGATGCTTTTATCCCCGTCAATTTTCATGTTTTCTGCACGGACAGAGACACTTGCAGCATCGCCTTCTGAAAATGTGTCGCTGAATATAACAGAGCCGTCAAGCAGTTCAATTTTATCGTCAGCCACAATTTCAACGCCATCCCCGGCATTTTTATCACCTGTATTGTCAGAAACAATGGTGGAGCCACTCCTGATTTTTACATTGCCTGCCTTTATGGAAATCTTTCCACCACCGTTTCCGCTTGCGTCAACATTTGAATTCTCCATCAATAAATCACGGCTGGCCTTAAGTGCGATTTCTCCTCCTTTGTTTATCAAGGAAGCCTGTTTTGCTTCTGCTCCACTCTTTGTCTCTTGTCCTATTATGCCCTTTATGGTTATATCTTCGCCGCTGTTCAATGAGACCTTGCTTTCAGGCTTGAATTCAAGAGTTGATCCGTTGATTTCAATACTTGCCGACTGCGTTCCCAAAAATCCAAAAGCCTCTGGTGCCGCCTGGGTAAGTGTGCTTGTTGCGGTTTCTGACGCCTTGAAAGACGCTCCGTCTGCAAATTTGAGTTCATCTGTGGTACTTACGTGAAAAGCTGCCGGAACATCAATTTTAGCGTTGGGGCCAAAGACCACTCCGTCTGGATTGATAAAATAAAAGTCTGCCCTGCCAATGTTTGAGCGAAGCGTTCCGTCAATGTCTGATCTTTCTCCGCCGGTCACTCTTGAAATTACATTTTTAATGGAATCAGTGCCCGTAAATGTTGCACTCTCGTCAGTTTTTATGCTGAATTTTTCAAAACTGTGAAAAAGGTTGCTGCCCTTGATTGTACCAAGAGTCTCGGGAATTGCATAATCAGGGCCTGTAAGGGATTTTGCCGCTCCAACAGAGCCGTCGGTGACAATGTCGGCGTGAAGCAATGCCGGATCTGCAATGTTTGCCATGGTCAGGCTTGAAATGATCAGGCATAAAGGTATTAGCTTTGGTATCATGATTTTTCTCCTTTACAGGTTTTGTTGTTATCTGAATCAGGATGGTCAGGATTAAAGGATTTTCAGGATGGCTTTATCCTGCTTATCCTTTCATCCAGGGTATCCTGATTCTGACCGGATAATCCCTTGACTGTAGAAATCCGTGACGGCAGAAAATAATACCTGTTTTTTTAATGTCTCATAGCCAGTTACCCACAAGAATAAATGCAGACCAGTAGAACGGATGGTTGAACTCTCTGGTTTTTATAAGCTCAAGCTGTGCTTTCTGGAGAGCCGCTGCCTTTGATGTGCCTGCATGATCAAGGTTTTTATAAAATGATGATAACAGTACCTGCGTGGCTGTATCAGATACTGGCCATAACGAACCAAGCACGCTTCTTGCCCCTGATTTAAGTGCGATACCAGAAAGGCCAAGAGGAGAGCGGTCATCTCCTTCTGCGGTCTGACAGGCACTCAAGGTTAAAAGCTCCACCGGCAGATCCGCAAACTGCTTGGGTTTGATAAAATCCTCAAGAAGGTTCATGTTCAGGATTTTATCATATGTCATGATAAAGTTTTCCTCGGGACTTCCGCCAAAAAAACCATGAGAGGCAATATGAACGATCCGGTAATCCTGACCCTTTAGCTCCCCTGAAAAGCGGTCTCTCAAGAATTCCGAGTTCATAAGTTTCTGTCCCTGGAGATTCTTGGACAGATTTTCAATCTCCTTGTCAACCCCTGGAAGCGAGAGCATCTTTTTGATCTTCTCCACATGCTCGTCAGTTCTGGTTTCAGCTTCAGGTTGTTTCTGGTTGACAGGAGTTGCCGACTCCTGACCGGTTGATGTTTTTGTGGCTGACTGCGGCTGGTTTTCCTGTGAGTCAGATAACGCCTGTGTGTCAGACAGTGTCATTGTATTGTCTGATCCTTGCCCTTGCTTGGGTACAACCTTTATGGACAACCCTCTTATGCCGCGGTTAACATCAGGCAGGCTTGCCCCTGCGAGCTGATTCCACAGACTGGCGGGAAGATCGAAAATTACAGGGCCTGGTTTGCTCATGCCTGCCAGAAGGGTGGTTCTCTGTCCACTTGGCAAAGGCTCAGGATCAAGAAGAGTCAGCCCTGGTTCTGTTACCACAGCATATTTCTGGGCAAGATATTCCTTTCCGTTCCATAAGGATGCAGCCGGAATCATACGAAATACACCACCTGGAACAAATATCAGGGTATCCACATGATGCTCATCAAGAATATTTTGAAGAGGCTCTATAACCCATCCATAAACCTCTTTGGCAAGTGCTTCATGAGCAAGGCCGTTCCTGAGGTTGCCAGCAAGTTCAGTGACCAGGCTGTCTAACTCATCCTGCTTCACATCAGTTGTTTTACGGTAAAGTCTGCCTCCGATGTCAGCAAGAAGCTCAAGTCGATCCGGCAGAATCACAGGGTAAAGAACAGCAGTTGATGGAGATAGCGACTCTATTTGCCTGCTCATGGCATCAATACAGGGATCCTGAAAGTAGTCTCTGAGTTCTGACTGCTTGATACTTTCCACTGTCTGCTGTGCCTGCCTGAGAAGCTTTTGCTCCTCATCCTTGCTTTGGGCCACTCCAGACTCTTTAAGGAGCATATCAGCAAGGCCGGTATAGATCGGGGAGAGAGTCTCACGAAAAGAGGAGCACCCCTGACCGTATTTTACCGGCATATCCTGACGGACAGCTTCAACATGAAAAAGAGCTCTTTTATAGGCTGCTATCGCTTTTTTCTGTTCCCCCTGTATCTGCAACAGTTTGCCCCACTGCCACTCCCATTGAAGCAGAAGTTCATGGTTTTTTATTATCATGGCAGATGAGACCGCCTTTTCAGTAAGGGCAACAGCCTCATCAACTCTTCCTCGACTTTCGTACAAAGCACCAAGCTCGCCTGCTGCAAGCGATACAAGCCTTGGATCATTGAGTTTCATGGCAATAACAAGAGCCTGATCAAGAAGAGGATACCGGAAGCTGTCCTTCTCTTGACCGGGTTCTGTCATTTCAGATTCAGCGGCAATATCAAGCAGGAGTCTTGCCTTCTCTTCCGGCGAATCTATCTGACCGGCAAGTTTTCCTGCTGTGTAAAGATGGTCAAAAGATGCGTTTTTATCTGTCAGGACATGGGCAATATTGCGGTGAATTGTTGCCTCAAGAGCCGGATCATTTCTTCCTTCAATGCCCGGTTTGTTTGTTCCCTCAGGGGTTGAGCCATCCTCCTTGTTATCAATATAATCGAGTGCCTTTTCATAAATTTTAAGTGCTTCATGCTGTCTGTTCTGAGCGGCAAGCACATTGCCAAGATGGTTGGCACATGATGCAGCAAGGGCAAAGAAGGGTGATGAGGGCTGCATGGCCTTTGAACCTTGATCTCTCTTCGAGGTTTGGCCTGTCTTTGAGGTTTGATTTGTCTTTGTTTGTTCTGTCTTTGAGAGCTGATCCGCCTTTTCCAGAGCATCACGCAGGAGTATTTGTGCCTTTTCCATATCCTGCATTAAAAAATGCAGATACCCCAGAGACTGGGTTGCAACTATCTCAAGCAATGGAACAGAAGGGTCAAGCTCTTTTGCAGTTTCAAGTGCGGCTGTAAAATCGGCCCTGGCATTTGGATAATATCCAAGTGAGCGGTATTTTTCCCCTCTTTTTAAAAGAATCTCTGTTTTATATATGCTGTCCATGCTTTTGGAATTTTCAAGCTCCTCACTCCATCTGGTAATTTCAGCCGCGGGATCAAATCCTGTTGCAGCCTCCGGTTTTCCGGCTGCCTCGGAACCGGTAATAATTGAATTGAAAACAAAAAAGCTGAAAAACAATACAAGCCATAGCCGGCAATGATTTTTTCTGTCCGTTCTTTTTATCATGATCAAATCTGACATGCTCGATTCTCCTTTTTTGTTGCTGCAATGCAGGCTTATTGTTCAATCTTCACTTCAATCTGTTCATTCTTCCCGATCCGGTCAAAATTCAGAATATCCATGGTATCACTTCCCATTGCCATGGCATATATATTTGCCTTTGTAAGCCTGTTCTGGATGTTTTCAGGAATGTTAAGGCATGAGAATATCGGAATCAGCCGTTTTTTGCGATGTTCAGGAAAGTAGTTGTATATCTCCTCATTCAGCAGTTTCACAAATTCATCAACGTATGTTTCTCGTGCGGTGGCTTTGGTAACGCACAGGGATTTAGTGATATCTTTGGTGATATTTTTGGCGATATTTTTGGTGGTGGCAGTG
>JADFYT010000067.1 GCA_015232935.1 Desulfamplus sp. | reverse complement strand
GACAACTCTCCATATATCTGGATTGATGGAAACGGCCGCGATTCATGGGAACTCTTTGACCTGCTTCTCACAAAAGCCGGAGTTGTCTGTACACCGGGTGCAGGTTTTGGCAAATGCGGACAGGGATATATAAGGATCAGTGCATTCAACAGCCGTGAAAATGTGGAACAGGCAATATTACGCATGGGCGAGGCCTTGAAATGAACCACTTTTTCAAGGTGAAAACCCTGAAACAGGTGATTGACCTTGTGCCCGGGTTTTCACCTGTCAATATTGAAAAGGTTCATCTTTCCAAAGCACTCTCCAGGGTTCTTGCCACTGATATCTATGCTGATCAGGATATCCCGGGATTCAGAAGATCGACAATGGATGGTTATGCTGTGCATTCTTCCTCAACCTTTGGTGCATCTGAATCCAGTCCTGCATGGATTACAGTGGCAGGTGCCATTGCAATGGGAGATGTGCCGGATTTCTCGATCGAGTCAGGGCAGTCAGCAAAGATATCCACGGGAGGCATGCTGCCTGACGGTGCTGACAGCGTTGTCATGGTTGAGCACACAGAGAGTGTTGATGCAACAGTTGAAATCTACAAAAGCGTTGCCCCCCTCCAAAATGTAATTGACTCTGATGAAGATTTTAAAAAAGGGGAGAAAATTCTTGAGGCCGGCACTCTTATAAGGCCCCAGGAGGCGGGACTTGCCGCAGCACTCGGGATATGTGAACTGCCGGTTTACATGATTCCAAGGGTGGGGATCATATCCACGGGTGATGAAGTTGTGCCTGTGGATCAAGCACCTCCTCCTGGCAAGATACGGGATATCAACTCCCACACCCTTGCGTCCCTTGTAATTCAGGCCGGTGCCCAACCAGTACAATACGGTATTATTAGAGACAGCGAAAAGCAGTTGTCCGAGGTTTGTGCAAGAGCCCTTGATGAAACTGACATGGTTCTTGTTTCCGGCGGAAGTTCTGTTGGTACCCGTGATTTTACAGTGGATGCTATCTCTTCATTAAAAGATACCAGGATTTTGGTTCACGGAATATCAATAAGCCCGGGAAAACCCACCATTCTTGCAAAATCAGCCATTGCCCGTTCTGATATTGCCAAACCAGCTCTTGATGGTTCCTGTTCTGCTGAATTCGGTCTTGATGGTTCTGATTCTGCTAAATCCTCTCTTGCTGGCTCTGATCTTGCTGAATCCGGTTTTGTTGATTCTGGCTCTGCTGGATCCGGCCTTGTTGATGGAACCCGCGTCAAACCTGTCTGGGGACTGCCTGGTCACGCGGTATCGGCAATGGTGGTTTTCAGGATTGTGGTGCTCCCTTTCTTGAATCAGATAAAAGGATTGACCAGTTATTATGGCACCGCTCATGTTGACAGTACTGCACATGGTGCGACAGGTTTTTCACCTCATAATATCAGGATCCCTGCAAAACTTGCCAGAAATGTGGCCTCGGCTCAAGGCAGAACCGATTTTATCAGAGTCAGGCTTGTCAGGGAAAAAAATGAGCTTCTTGCAGTGCCGGTTTTGGGAAAATCAGGTCTTATCAGAACAATGGTTATGGCTGACGGCCTGCTTGAGATTGGCGAGAATATCGAAGGTCTTGAAAAAGACCAGATTGTTAACATCATTCCCATGTTCTGAATTTTCAATTAGTTATAAAAGCCAGGGATAAAATCGATAAAGTTAAAAAATTGAGACGTTTATGTTAAAAGAATTGCTGGAAAAACGGGATAAAATTCTGCAATTAGCAGATAAATATGGAGCAAAAAATGTGCGCGTCTTCGGATCATTTGCAAGAGGAGAAAATCGTCCGGAAAGTGATGTTGATTTTCTGACGGATATGGAAGGAAGTCTTTTAAAAAGGATTGCTTTTACTCAGGAACTGGAAGAGTTGTTAGGAAGAAAGACAGATGTCATGACGGAAAATAGCTTACATTGGTATATCCGTGAAAAAGTACTCAAAGAGGCTGTCCCTTTATGAAAGATGATAATCTTTATCTGATTCATATATCAGAATGTATTGATAAAATTCAACAATATACATCAGACGGTAAAACCGCATTTTTAAACTGTTCTAAAACCCAGGACGCAGTTATTCGTAATTTCGAGATCATAGGAGAGGCGGTCAAACGACTTTCGGATTCTACTCGACAACGCACACCTTATATCCCCTGGAGACAATTCGCAGGTTTTAGAGATATTCTGATTCATAAATATGAAGGTGTCGATATTTCAGAAGTCTGGCAGACAATTGAAAGTGATATACCAGCGTTGAGAAAGGCTGTAAAAATATTATTAGACGTTGAAAATGCAAAGTAATACAAGCCATTAATATTCTGATGCAAAATTAATAGCCTTTACAGATAACTATTTGGCTTTGTACTATCCTGACAAGAGGAGAATATGACCGTAAAAAGAAACGTATATCTGGACATGAAGAGCATTGAAGAGGGAAGAAGGATTCTTTTTGAAAAGTTTTCTGATCCTTACCGCCCTGATTCCAAAACAGATGGTTCCAGAGAATATATAACAGCAAAAACAGCGACCGAAGAGATAGATTCCGCAGATGCACTTGGGCGTATTCTTGCAGAACCTGCGGTGGCGGCTCTATCCTCACCAAATTTCCATGCCGCTGCAATGGATGGAATCGCCCTGGATGCAAAAACCACATTTGGTGCCAGTGATGAATCTCCAGGATCACTTGTTATTGGAAAAAATGCGTTCTGGATCAATACAGGCCATCTGATGCCGCAAGGAACCAATGCTGTCATTATGGTTGAGCATCTTAACGTTATCAGCAACGCCTATGATGAAAGCGTCAGTCAAAGCAATGGTAAAGTCACAGACAGCAGGAATAAAGCTGATAATAATGATGCAGGTTCAGACAACAGGAATAAAGCCGGTAATAACAGCGAACAGCTAATCGAGATTCATGCTCCGGCAGTTCCATGGCAGAATGTAAGAAAAATGGGCGAGGATATTGTGGCAACCGAACTTGTTTTTCCACGGGGCCATAAAATAACAGCCTACTCAATTGGTGCATTGATATCCGGAGGCGTGTTCAAGGTAACGGTAAAAAAATCGCCAAGAGTACTTATTATTCCTACTGGTTCAGAACTTAAATCGTGGCAGGATGCCCGGAAAAATGGACTTGAACCAGGAGATGTCATTGAATCCAACTCGGCAGTACTGGGTAGTCTGTGTGTGGAATATGGAGCGTGCTATGATCGGCATGAAATTATTAAAGATGATCTGGACAAGATCACAGAAGCTGTCAAAGATGCAACCACACCTGACTTTTTGAATGGTATCAATACCTTAAGAGAGCCGACTACTTTAAATATATCTGATGAACCAAATTTAAACACACCAGATGAATCCACTATTTCGGCTGAATCAAAACCTTTAACTGCACCAATGTTAAAAAAACAGTATGACATGGTATTTATTATTGGGGGCTCATCTGCCGGTTCAAAGGATTTCTCGAAACCTGTTATATCATCTCTTGGAGAGGTTTATCTGCATGGTGTCACAATGATGCCCGGAAAACCGCTTCTTTTTGGCAGCGTCAACAAAACGCCTGTATTTGGCATTCCTGGTTATCCTGTATCTGCAATTGTGGCATTTGAACAGTTTGCAGGTCCGCTGCTTCTTGAAATGCAGGGTCTGGATCCTGATTATAGGCAAAGAGACATGGCAGAGGTTCAACCAGCAAGAAAAATTGCATCCAAACTCGGGATGGAGGAGTTTTTGAGGGTCAAGATCGGAGCTGTTGATGACAGGCTCATTGCTTCACAATTGCCAAGAGGGGCTGGAAGCATTACAACTCTTACAGAAGCTGACGGTATAATCAGGATACCTTCCAATGTAGAGGGGATCGGCGAAGGGGAAAAGGTCAAAGCCGAGCTTCTCAGACCGGTCTCCGCTATCAGGCAGACAGTTGTTATTATTGGCTCTCACGACAATACTCTGGACATACTGTCAGACCATATCCGCCGCACACGCCCGGGAGTTGGTATCTCATCAAGCCACACAGGCAGCATGGGAGGGCTTATGGCCATTAGAAAAAAGGTGTGCCACATGGCGGGAGCTCATCTTCTTGACCCTGAAGATGGATCATACAATATTTCGTATATTAAAAAATACCTGCCTGATGAAAAAGTGTGGGTAGTCAATCTGGTGATGCGGGATCAGGGGCTTATTATTCCAAAAGGAAACCCCGGAAATATAAGAGGAATTGAGGATTTCAATAAACATAAAGGCCTTGTTTTTATAAATCGTCAGCCAGGTGCGGGTACCAGGATTCTTTTTGATTACAAGCTCAAAAGCCTTGGCATGACACCTTCTGATATAATGGGATATGAAAACGAGGAATATACCCACATGTCTGTCGCAGTCGCTGTCCTGTCAGGAAGAGCAGACGCGGGGCTTGGTATCCATGCTGCTGCAAGGGCACTGGATCTTGATTTTGTCCCGGTAGTTACTGAAGAGTATGATCTTGTTATACCTGACCGCTTTTTCAACACTGACAAGGTGCAGATTCTTGTTGAGACAATCAGAACCGACAGTTTTAAACGCCGTGTGGCAGCTCTTGGGGGATATGGCACTGAAAAGACAGGTGAAATCATCTTTAGTTCTCTTTGATATATTTACCGTGAAACAGATCATGGTTTTGATGCTTGAGGGTGGCCAGATTCCCATCTGGCCATGTCCGTTTACCTTGTTGTTCAGGAATTTAACTTCAATAATTGCAGCCAGGCTAACTATCTTACTGTTCAGCAATTTCAATCCGGCAATAATTGCAACGATGCTGATTATATTATTATCAGGGCTGTCCCCTGCCCTTTGCGGGGATATCTTTTTCTGGACAGATGAAAAGGGTGTCCAGCACTACAGCAATGTACGTCCATCCTCATCTGCCAAAGAGGTTCAGACCTATACGGAAAAAAATGGTAATGAAAAACCTTATGAAGACGGGCAGGATTTGCAGCAGACTGCAACATCAACAACTGAACAGAACATGACCAATGAAGTTGCGAATCAAAACAACAATGCTCATATCAACACAAAAACTGACAGGATCAATACTGACAGGAAACTGAATATAGCCTTTAAAGTCATCAAGATATATGACGGTGACTCCATTAAAATAGAAGGTGCGGGTATGGCCCTGATGGTAAGACTTGCAGGAATCGACGCCCCTGAAACAGGCGGTAAGAAGAGCCAGAAATCAGGCGGCAGCTATGGAGGCCAACCCTTCAGTCAGGAGGCAAAATATGCTTTAACCCGAATGCTTGAGAGAAAAGATATTCATATTAAAAATTATAACACAGACAGGTACAACAGACTTCTGGCAGAAGTGTTCGCATCAGACGGAACTCTTGTAAATCTTGAGATGGTCAGGCAAGGCATGGCTGAAGTTTACAGAGGTTCTACCCCTGGCAATCTTGATATTGCTGTTTACAAAAAGGCGGAAAAAGAGGCAAAAAGAGGTTACAGGGGTATATGGTCACTTGGTGCCAACTATGAAAGCCCTAAAGCGTGGCGTAAAAGAAATCCACGAAAGTAATCATCAAAAATAGACCCGACCGGACATCCATTATTACAATGAAGAATTTTCTGACTACACTCTCTGAATATACCCCGGCCATGCTCAGCGGCTTTCTGTTAACAATGTCATTTCCCAAAGCTGATCTTTCCTGGCTTGCATGGGTCGCCCTGGTTCCGCTTATCCTCTCCTTGTACAGGCTTGACGGGAAACTTAGTGCTAACAAGGCATTCAAAACCGGATTTGTCATGGGAATCTGTCATTTTTTATGCCTTATATACTGGATTGTGCCAACCATCAGCGTATATGGCCAGCTTCCTCTGTATCTTGCGGTGCCCATACTGCTGCTGCTTGCAGGATATCTGGCATTATATCCCGCTGTTTTCGCCTGGGGAATAAACTTGTTCGGAGCCGCTGACAAAAAATCTCTGATGCCTTTGACTGCGGCACTACTGTGGGTTTGCCTTGAATATATCCGGTCAATACTTTTTACCGGTTTTCCCTGGGGACTTGCCGGCTACTCTCAATACATGAACCTTAATCTTGTACAGATTGCTGATATCACTTCTGTTTATGGCGTCTCTTTTATAATTGTATTGACCAACGGTGTTCTCTCAATGGTCTGGATAACATTTTTTGTACCCTCCGGAAACGAGTTGACCAATGGAGCTACATCACCGGTCAGCAAAGCATTTCCTATACCCTCCAGACAAACTTTCATGTCTGCTATACAGACAACCGGACAAGCAGCCGGAAAAAGAGAAACCATACTATGGGCGTTCTGTCTTGTGGCTATATTTTCAGGATTATTCTCATATGGCAAAATCAGGATCGCAAGTATTGAAAAGATCTCTGCTGCAAGCGAAAGAGTAAATATTTCTGTAGTTCAAGGCAACATCGAACAGGTGTTCAAGTGGGATGAGGATTATCAGGAGAGCACCATCACAAAATATTGCCAACTCTCAAGACAAGCGGCAAAACTTGAACCGGATCTGATAGTATGGCCGGAAACCGCCCTGCCCTTTTACTACTCATGGAACAAGAAAATGTCAGCCATGGTTGATGAATGCATAAAGGAGTCAGAAACCACATTTTTGATAGGAAGTCCGGCTTTCAGAAAGGTTGATGAGGCATCAAAGACATATGATATATTCAACAGGGCGTACATGATCAACAAACTTGGAGTTGTCACAGGCAGTTATGACAAGGTTCATCTGGTTCCTTTCGGTGAGTATGTTCCCTTTGGCAGATATCTCTCGTTTCTTGGAAAAATTATTGCACAGTCAGGAGATTTCTCTTCAGGAAAAAAAGACGTAGCTCCGCTTGCATTCAATGGATCAAGTGCTGGTGTACAGATCTGCTTTGAGATGATTTTTCCCTATCTTTCAAGAGTAGCGGTCAAAAATGGTGCGCAGATATTGATAACCATGACCAATGACGCCTGGTTTGGATATACATCAGCACCATGGCAACATTTTACCATGGCCACATTTCGTGCGATCGAAAACAGAAGAGCTGTTGCAAGGGCAGCCAATACCGGAATCAGCGGTTTTATTGACCCTTCAGGCAAGATTCTTCAGGTGTCCAATTTATTTGAGGAGCGTTTTTTGACTAACTCCATGCCATCTTTGACCATAAAGACAATCTATTCATCTTATGGAGATTTTTTTGCATTCATCTGCCTGTTTGCAATTGGCGTGGCAGGTGTGTTAAAATTGCGGACTTTTTTAAAAAACAGCCCCAAACAGTGCTAACCTTGATGACCTCGTAAAAAGTCCGAAGTTGGCATTTTCAGGGTAATAACCCATTTCTTTTATTGAACGCCAATTTTGGCCAGTTGACTTTTTACGATACCTGTAACTTTAAAGGAGTAAAATATGCGTTGGAAAGATATCAGATTTCGCAACAAACTGTTTTTCGGATTCGGAATTGTATTGATGCTGTTGGTAGTCATAGGTATTTTTGGCTATAATGGAGTGGGCACAGTAACGCAAAATGCGAAAACCGTGATACTTGGCAATCAACTTGCCGGATTACTGGCACAAAAAGAGGTTGACCACCTTAACTGGATCAACAAAATCAATCATCTGTGGACTGATTCCCAATCTCGCAAGATTGATGTGCAAACCGACGACCACAAGTGTGGTTTTGGCCAATGGCTTTACGGTCAAGGACGCAAGGATTTGATAGATTCTTATCCAGACATGGCGGATCTGGTCAAAAAAATAGAAATTCCTCATAACCAGTTACATGGATCAGTCATCGAGATAAACCAGATAATGGAAACACATGCCGACAGGAATACCGGATTGGCTGCTGCCGCTGAAGTTCTGAACAAAAAAACACTGCCGTCACTGGCCCTGGTACAAGAACTGCTGCATGCCATTCGCAACTCGGCCAACGAAAGGGTTATGAGCGATGAAACCATGCTCAAACAAGCTGCAGAAACGCGTCGCTATGTAATTACAATGACTGTTATTGCCATAGTAATAGGCGTGTTGCTGTCAGTCCTGATAGCTTCTTCTGTTACCGCTCCCACTGCCAGGGCTGCCGCATTTATTGAGCAATTATCGATGGGTGACTTTACGCAAACTCTTGGTATAGACCAGAAAGATGAGATAGGTACATTGGCCAGGTCATTAAATAGCCTTGTTTCCAAAATGAGCAAACTCTTCAGAGAGATAAATAACGGCATTATTACATTGACCGCTTCTGCCAAGGAGCTTGGCACCATTTCCGATCAGATGAATCTGGGTGCCGACCTGACTTCAGATAAATCCCATGCAGTTGAGGCATCTGCCATGAAAATGAGCTCCAGCATGCATACCATGACCGCTGCCAGTGAACATGTTTCCGGCAATGTCAATATTGTGACCATGGCCACTGAAGAGATGATAGGCACTGTCAAGGAGATAACCAGCAATTCAGAAAAATCTCATAAAATCACCAACGAGGCAGTTGCCCAGGCCAAAAGCACGACACTCAAGATAGATGAACTGGGAATCGCAGCCAAAGATATCAGCAAGGTTGTTGAAGTGATTTCCGAAATATCTGATCAGACCAATCTGCTGGCCTTGAACGCAACTATTGAAGCGGCCAGAGCAGGTGAATCAGGCAAGGGATTTGCCGTGGTAGCCAACGAAATCAAAGAGCTGGCCAAACAGACTGCCCAGGCTACTGTGGAGATCAAGGAAAAAATTAGCAGCATTCAATCATCCACAATTGATACTATAAACCAAATACAAAAAATAACAGATATTATAAGTCAGATCAATGAGATAGGCACAACTATCACAACAGCGGTAGATGGTCAGTCCGTTGCTATTCAGGAGATATCCAGAAATCTATCTGAGGCCACTCATGGAATAACACAGGTCAATGCCAATGTGGACACAAGTTCCAGAGTTGCTGACGAGATATCAAAAGAGATCTCCGAGGTCAAATTGTCCGCTGATGAAACGCTCAACAACAGTGCCCAGATCAGGGTAAGTGCCAGATATTTGCAAAAACTCTCAACCAGACTCAATAAGATTACGCTAAAGTTCAAGATACCTGATCCCCCATTTAATATTGGTGCGGTCAAAGGGGCTCATATTCGATGGCGTTCTCGGCTGGAAAGTCTTCTTCACGGACAGCAAGCCTTGAGACCGGAAGAGGTTTCCAACCACCATGAATGTGATTTCGGTAAATGGTACGACAGCCCGAGCGGCCAATCACTCAAGGAATTTCCTGCATTTAAGGTGGTAGGTCAACATCACGAAAAAGTTCACGCCTATGCGCGACAAATCGTGGATTTATACCATCGCGGAGAGAGACAAAAAGCAACTGACCTGATGAATTTATTTGAAGATGAACGGGAAAAGCTCTTTCTGGCCCTGGACGAGCTTTATTTGGCTTGATTAACATTATTTTCAGGGGATTTCCTCAACAATGAGATTATGGCCACAAGAAGCCTCCAGTGACAAATACAGGAGGCTAAAAAGGCTTTGCTTATACAAAAACAAAAATCAGGAGAACAGATATGTCATTTGAACTAATAAAACAGAGTATTACCGGGCTGTACGAAAAATCAGAGCAATTACAGGAGTATCTTTGACCTGCCTGTCAAAAAAAACCGCTTGAGAGAGCTTGAGAGTTTCATCGCTAAAGAGGATTTCTGGAACGATACAGACAAAGCAACCACCCTTTTGAAAGAGCGTACAAGGATTTCAGAACTCATAGACGCCTGGGAATTGATACACCAGGATATCGAGGACGCGGACACACTCCTTGCCCTTGCAAGAGAAGAGGCTGACAAGGATGCAGAGCTTGAGGTAGAAAATCTTGTAACTGAACTTGAGAAAAAGGTGAAAAAATTCTCCATT
>JADFYT010000066.1 GCA_015232935.1 Desulfamplus sp. | reverse complement strand
ATTCATCTCGGTGGGTGCCCCCATTACAAACCATGCAAAAAGAGGCAATAAAATAATCAACAAGCTGGAAACCGTAAAAACCGGAAATATCCGCCCCGTCCTCTCCTGTCTTTTTTTTGCCCATTTTCTTATAAAAAAGATCAATACGCAGGCAATAATAACGGCATAACCCATCCATGCGAAAGCTGGATGGTCAGCGGGAATAGCAAAGTATGCACCACGGTTGCAAAGCACCATGCCATTGAATGGAACCATTGCCTGTCTTGGGGATGGCATGACATTATTAAAAATAGTGTACCAGAAGAAGAGCTGCAAAAGTACCGGAATGTCTTGAAGCACTTCGATATAAACCGCGGCTATTCTTGAAACAAGCCAGTTTGTGGAAAGCCTTGCTATACCTACGATTATCCCTAAGGCTACTGTCAGGATTATGCCTATAAAGGATACTTTTACTGTATTCAGGGCTCCGACGGCCAAAGCCTTCAGGTATGTATCAGAAGAGGAAAATGAAATCATGGATTCGCCGATTTCAAATGACGACTCTCTTGACAAAAAACCAAATCCGGTGGCAATGGACTGTTTTGCAAGGTTAGAAGTGGTATTGGTAAAAAGGTAATAGGCAGTCAAGGCAACAATGGAGATAGCCGCAATCTGATAAACGGTTGACCTGAATGTCGCATTGGTCCATATAGGTTCACTTTGGTGGTCTTTCTGCATGATGCTCCTGTCTTATAGAATCAAACATAAGCAGCCTCAAGCTGCAATTATTGCTGGATTAAAGTTCTCGAACGACAAGATAGAGATATTTTTTTGCAGCAGGCCAGTCTATTTTTTCACCTGCTGCATTTTTTTAAAACACTTATAATTTTTTGCCAAGAAGTACCCTTTTTGAATCCTGGTTGCTTAGGCTTGTCAAAGCAATGGTTCAGGAGGGATAACTGGACGGCTACTTAAAGGGAGGAGCATACATAAGCCCGCCATTTGTCCAGAGGGCATTGAGGCCTCTTTCAATGGCAAGCGGCGTGGCTGGGCCTACATTGCGGTCAAAGACTTCACCGTAATTTCCAACATACTTGACAATATTGTACGCAAATTTTTCGTCAAGCCCCAAAGCCTCCCCGTTTCCAGGTGTTACACCGAGAAAACGTTTAATTTCAGGATCTTCGCTTTTGAGCATATCGTCAACATTTTTGGATGTAATTCCGTACTCTTCTGCCTGGATCATCGCAAGTACTGAAAAATTGACAACATCATACCACTGATCATCTCCATGTCTTACGGCAGGAGCAAGCGGCTCTTTTGAGATAACTTCCGGCAGCAACATATAATCGCCAGGCTTGGGGGCGGCGGTTCTGAGACCCGCGAGCTGGGATGCGTCAGAGGTCATGCAGTCACACCTGCCCGAGAAAAAAGCCTGCTGAATCGCAGGGGTACTTTCAACCACAACAGGCTTCCAGGCCATACCGTTTTTCTTGAAATAATCTGCTGCGTTCTGTTCCGTTGTTGTACCCTGAAGCACACAAACAGTTGCACCGCTGAGCTCTTTTGCTGATTTAACACCAAGAGCTTTTGGTACCATAAATCCCTGTCCATCATAATAGTTAACCGTCACAAAATTAAGTCCTAACTGAGACTCTCTGGCCAGGGTACGGGTGGCATTACGGCACAGAACATCAATTTCACCGGACTGAAGTGCCGTAAATCTTGTCTGTGCTGAAAGGGGTATAAATTTCAATTTGTCAGGTGTTCCAAATACAGCACAGGATATGGCTCTTGCGGTATCGACATCAAGCCCTTTCCACTCACCTTTTTCATCAGCACTGGCAAATCCGAAAAGCCCCTGATTTACACCTACCTGTATGAATCCTTTTTTCTTGACATTTTCGAGTGTTCCCGCAGATGAAATGCCCGCAAAGATCAATCCTGCGGATAAAATAATTGCCAACATTTTGAAATACTTCATTTTTTAACTCTCCTTATCAGATAAAACAACGGTTAAATAGAACACTGACTTACAAAATGAGCCAGCATCAGCAAATAAAATGGCGGTCAAACAAGATACCGGCTCAGAAAATGAGTCAGCATCAACTAATCAAACAGCATGCAAAAATCATTAAAACAGATATCTTGTCAATGTCAAAGGAAAAATTCAGTAATCAAGAGTATAGGACTGGCAATAGCAGGAACAATTTAACCTTACCACGAAAATGTACTCCTATTCTCATGATTCACAGTGACAAAATACAACCAAGGCGTTTTATACAGACAATACCCTCTCCTGAGCATCAGGGAAGAAGCAGGATGATCTCTCGATCATCTGAAGCGCGATATGAGCCGTCCTTTTGGAGGCACCTGTACCACCCAGATATCGAGGAATCATAAGAAGTTGTTTTTTTATCGAAATCAAGGAATTGCTGTCAATCATTGATAAAACCTTGAATGAAATTTTTTCCGGAGTAGCATCATTCTGGAGAAGTTCCGGTACAATAGGATATCGAGCAACAATATTGGGCAGACCAACGTGTGGAATTGTGACAAATAATTTTGCCAGAAAATACGTCAGAAAAGCTGTTTTATAAACAATCACCATAGGCACACCACATATGGCAGCTTCAAGAGTCACCGTACCAGAAGCCGCAATGAGCAGATCACATCGCCTGAAAATCTCTTCAACCCCTCCATACTCAACTTCAAAAATACCGTCCTGATTGTATGGTTCCAATATTTTGTCGAATTTCCTGATATTTATGGAAGAGGCGGCAGATACTATAAATATTGCGGCAGTTTCTTGTCTATCATTTAACTGTTTGTTAATTAATCTGCATGACTCAAGCATTATTGGCAGCAGACCTGAAATTTCAGACTCTCTTGAACCAGGCAGCAAGCCTATCACTTTTGACGATTTTTTTTTTATATCAGTTTTTTTAAGAGGATCATGCTCTTTGTTGAAATCAGAATGACTTTTAAGATCATGATCTTCATGGAGATCTGAGCAGCTTCTGTCCAAGCGGATCCTGAAGGAAGGTTCTCCAAAATACTGGTAGTGGTCAAGAAGCGGATGCCCAACAAATGTGGCGGGTATCTTCTCTTTTTTGAAAATAGCCTCCTCAAACGGAAAAATAAGAGCGGCATGATCTACATACTGTTTTATTTTTGCAAGCCTTGATCGTTTCCACGCCCAAACCTTTGGCGTAATGTAGTAAAGAACCGGAATAGATCTTTTTTTCGCAAAGGCCGCGGCTTTCAGATTAAATCCGGGATAATCTATGAGCAATAGAAGATCAGGTCTGTTTTCAACCATTTTTTTGCATAACAGATCATAAGCCTCTTTAATCCGCCTAAACTGCATGACAACTTCGGTCACACCCATAACAGAAAGATTCCTGATGTGAAAAAAGAGTTCCATGCCCTCGTGAGACATCAGATCTCCACCAATGCCGGTAATGATCAAAGATGAATCTTTCTGTTTCAGAGATTTAACAAGATTTGCACCGTGCAGATCTCCAGAAGGTTCACCGGCAATAATAAAAATATGTTTATGCTTTTTCATAGGATTAACAGTTTATGTTCTTGTTCAGGAGCACAGTTGTTCAAAAGGATTTTATTCAAAATGGATGAAACACGAACTATGCAGCAGGTCTATTGTTTTAACGATCATTAAAACACAAAATCGTCATCATGCATGGCATTAACAGAGATACCGTGGGTATCTGCCAGGATAATCATCTTTTCACGATCGAATGTTATACTTTTATCAGCCTCAAGAACCAGAACCGAAGCACCGTATTGTGCCATAATCCTTATGGTTTCTACACCGGTTGAGGGAAGATCAAATCTTAAATCCTGCTGAGGTTTTGAGAGTTTTACAACCACAGCCTTCCTGTCTGCCAGAGACGCTCCGCGTTTTATCGTGGCGTCTGTGCCATCGGCTGCCTCAACAGCCAGAACCGTGCCGTTGGAAAGCACCACACATTGACCAATATCAAGTTTACCGATCTCTCGTGCGATTTTCCACCCTGTTTGAATGTCCTTAAGTTCCGCATTATCCGGTTTTTTACGTGTCCAGCACCCTTTTGGAGATATCAACTCGGGCAGCAACAATGTAGAAGGGCTGACAGAAATTCCTTCTTTTTCAAGAAGATCGGCAAATGAACTCAAAATTGAATCGTCGTGTGTATGACCTTTGGTGGCAATAAAGGCAATAGCCTTGAAATCAGGTCTGATGTCTGTAAAAATTTTTGTTTTTCTTACACTTCCCATCATTACAGTTTCTGTGACACCATGTCTTCTGAAAAACTTGAGAAGCCTGCCAACCTGTCCTAAATGGAGCCATTCAATTTGATCAACATATTTTTCAAGTTCGCGTGAAGCCTCCTTGATATACGCGGCCGCACAGACACAGTATCCTTTTTCAGCAGCTTTTTTTGCAAACAGAATGGGAAACTGACCTCCTCCTGCAATGAGTCCAATCTGTTTCATCTGGTGATTCCACGAGTCGATTTTTCAATAAAGTTCATGAAATTAACAACTTCCGGAATCTGCTCCACCTCGGCTCTGACCCTTTCTGATGCCTGTTTTACCGTAAGACCGATTCTGAACACAATCCTGTAGGCTTTTTTCAGATTTGCAATGGTGGCTTTGGAAAAATTGTGTCTGTCCAGCCCGACATTGTTGAGTCCATGGAGCGTGGCTCTGTCGCCGGCTGCGATAACATACGGAGGAATATCTTTTACAATGGCTGATTTTCCTCCAATATAAGCAAAATCCCCGATTTTTACAAACTGATGAATGGCTACAAGACCACCTACTGTAACATTATCACCAAGCTCAATATGTCCTCCCAGAGTCGCGTTGTTGGCAAGAATCACCCGTTTGCCTGTTTTGCAGTCATGAGCAATATGGGTGTAGGCCATAAGATAGTTCTCCTCTCCTACTTCTGTATATCCACCGCCAACTTCTGTACCTCTGTTTATGGTGACAAACTCACGAATAATAGTTCCCCTGCCTATTGTCAAAAAAGTTTTTTCTCCATGATATTTAAGATCCTGTGGTGCTGCTCCTATGGATGCATACTGGAAAATCTTGCAATTTTGGCCTACAGTCACATACTGGTCAATGGTGGTGTAAGGGCCTATTTCAGTACCAGAACCTATATGAACATCTTTTTTTATTATAGCGTAGGGGCCTATGGAGACATTGGATTCTATTTCAGCACCTGGATCAATTATTGCTGTGGGATGAATCATATTTTTTTTACTTCCTTGATTTTTGTTAAACGGATTGCCGCCCTGTGGCCAGGCTCTCTATTTGAATTCACTGTTTTTTTTCTGATCTCTTTCAAGAGAGAGAATTTTTTTTCGTATTTCAGGGAGCTTAGGTAATATTGATGCTACCTTCAGCCATAGCTTATGGGGCATTCCTGGAATTCCCGAGACAATATCTCCTGGTTTAACATCGCTTAAAACACCGGCACCGGGTCCGACAATAGCACCATCACCTACGGTAAGATGTCCTGATACTCCTGCCTTTCCAGCCAGAATCACTCTTTTTCCGATAGTGCTGCTTCCGGCAATCCCGACCTGAGCGACAATCAGGGAGTGCTCTCCTATGACAACATTATGAGCGATATGGACAAGATTGTCTGTCTTGACACCCTTACCTATCCATGTTCTGCCAAAGGTTCCCCTGTCAATAGTATTGCAGGCCCCGATTTCAACATCATCATCAATCTGGACAAATCCCGCGTGCACAATCTTTTCATGAACTCCTTTACCGGGGATCTCTTCATGGTTTGCTGTATGAGGGACCTTTTCATGATTTACTCTATTGAGAATATTTTCATGGTTTGTTCTATTGGGAATCTTTTCGTGGTTTGCTGTATGAGGAGGTATTTTCGTACCGCTTTCCTGATGGGAAATATCACCCTGAGTACTTTTGTCAGGGATATCTTCCATAACCTCCTGAGTAAATCCAAACCCGTCACTGCCAATAACTGTACCGGAGTGGATAATAACCCGTGAGCCTATTATGGTACGTTCCATAATGGTGACATTAGGTTTTATAATACTGTCATTCCCGATAACTACATCATCTCCAATATAGACTCCATGCATTATATGAACTCTGTCCCCGATTCTGACGTTATCTCCTGTAGTAACATGATGCCCGATTGTGATATCGCATCCCTGTACAAAGTTGCTGCCTGTCACACTTCCTTTGGCGATTGTTCTGTCAGGTATCTTTGCGGGGTGAAAAAAGGCGAGAATTCTAAAAAATTTGCGTTTTGGATTTCGGGTTTTTATCAATGCGACGGAAACAGGAGAAGCGGCAAAAGAGTCATCAGAGGGATGTTTTACACAAGCCTCTGCGGCTGTTTTACATATCACTTCTTCTTTATGACCGACTTCTTTATGATCTAATTTGTGATGCTCTAATTCGTGATGGTCTATTTCGTGATGCTCTAATTCGTGATGGTCTATTTCGTGATGATCTATTTCATGATGGTCTATTTCATGCTCAAAGTCTTCCGGAACGATAACCGCACAAGCCCTGGTCTTGTTCAACGCCTTTAGAAACCTGCCGTCTGAAGCAAATGTGATCTCGTCTGATCCGGCATCATAAAAAGATGAGACTCCATGCACTTCAAGAGTCTCATCTCCTATAACCTTACCATCAATCTTCTTAGCTATTTCTTTAAGAGTCAGTTTCAGGTTGCTGTTATTTTTCATAATAAATTATCAATGATTTTGTTATTTAGCAGCAGGTTTTTTGTTGTATTCGCTGATTACCTTATCAGTAATATCAAGGGTGCCATCAAAATACATTATACCGCCCTCATTTTTTTCGATAATCATTGTAAATCCCTCTTTTTTCCCCAATTCAGAAGTCACATCCATTACAACACCGCGAATCTTATTAAAGTGTTCTGCCTGCATCTCCTTGAAATCTCTCATATATTCTGCCCTCAGGGTCTTGAATTCATTAAACTTGGTTCTAAGTTCTTTCTGTTTTTCCTCTTTCTTCTCTTTACTCATTACAAGTGAGTCTTTCTCAAATTTTTTCTGAAGGTCAAGCAGTTCAGCTTCCTTGGCTTTCATGTCATCCTCCATGCCTTTACCTTTTTTGTTCAACTCATCGGTTGCACGTTTACCCTGGTTGGATGAAGTAAGTATCTTCTGGAAATCAACAACTCCGATTTTAACTGTACTGGCTGCACTGGAAACAGTGACAAAACCTGTAGCAGTTATACAACCTATCAAACAGACAGCAAAAGCTGCAAAAAACACAACTGATTTTTTCATTTCCATATCTCCATTTATTATTAAACTTGATGGACTTGACTCAATGATCTTATAAAAAGTCCTCTGTAAAACTATATTTTCAAAATTTCAAATCGCGTAAAAAGTTCTAACTCTGAGTTTTTTTTATATAATGTGATCTTGTAAACCCATATCAACCCCAGGGTTTTAAAATGCACCTCCCATGGAAAACTCCCATCTTCCACCGTCGCTGTACTGGTTGCCATTTAAAATTCTGCCATACTCGATCCTTATTGGCCCTAATGGAGAATACCAGCGAAATCCTCCGCCATAACTGGAATAAAGATCATTTAACGTAATATTTTCATCTTTGAGATATGCATCTCCAGCATCATAAAATACGACTCCTGACAGATTTATATCTTCCATAAGAGGAAAAATAACCTCGGCATTGAACTGAATAAATTTTTCTCCACCCCTCTGCTCGCTCTCTCCTTCCGGAGTCGCGTTTATATCCTGCCAGTCATAACCCCTCACAGAACTGATCCCTCCAAGGTAAAAACGCTCGTAATCAATCTCAATACCTTTGGATCTGTCATCAAGAAATCCTGTCTTGGCATGGACAAAACCTGTAAACTTCCAGAAAAGCGGATAATACCACCCTGTTTCAGCAATATATTTGGTAAAATCAATCTCTCCTCCAAGCAGGCCGCCTGCGTACTCTACAGAGATATTGCTGTCAGAACCCTCTGTGGGATTAAAGGCCGCGTTTGTTGAGTCATATCTCAAAGAGCTTGTAACACTGCTTGTAACGTAATGGCCAGCACTCACATTTGTATAATTAAGCATCTCACCAGTATTCTCATCTTCATATTGCTGCACATTGGAAATGGTAAAATCCTCATAACCATACCTTAGCCCCACAGATGTATAGTCAAATATCTTGTAACCAAAACGCAATGCCCCGCCTTTGCTGTCCTTGTCGTAATAGTCATACTCCTTGTCCCAGTTATATGCGTCAATACCGGCAGAAAGCGGGATATCAAAGAGCCAGGGTTCTGTAAAACTCAAGGTAAAGCGGGTTGATGTGGCCGAAATCTCAGCCTTTGTAGAGACAATCTGACCACGGCCAAACAGATTTCTCTCTGAAATGGATATCATGCCAAAAAGCTGGTCTTCACTGCTGTAGCCACCTCCGAAACTGAAGGCTCCGGTTGCTTTTTCTGTAATGTCAACATTCAGGTTAAGCTTGTCCTCACTGCTGCCTTTTGAAGTCTTGATATCCACGTTCTCAAAATAATCAATGCGTCGTAAGTTTCTAACGCTCTTCTGAATTTTTGACATGGAGTACAGATCCTGTTCATAGACTTCAAGCTGACGCCTGATAACCTTGTCTCTTGTTTTTGTATTTCCGCTGATAAGAATCCTCTCAAGATATACAGGAGAGCCTTTTTCTATACTGAATTTTACATCAACTATCTTTTTTTCATCATTTTTTGCAACACCAGGAGAGATATCAGCATTGGCAAAACCCTTGTCTGAATAGATATCTGTAATGGCAAATACGTTGGTTCTGAGTTTTTCCCGACTATAAAGATCACCGGTTTTAATAGTGAGTTTTTTATGCAGATCCGCTTCAGGAACTATCAGGTCTCCTGCAAACTGAATTGTGCCAAGTTTAAACTGCTCTCCCTCCTGAATTTTAAATTTAACAGAAATGCTCTCCTTGCCAAACTCAACTTCAGGGTCAGATATTTTTGCATCAATAAAACCGTTGTCTTTATAGTGCGATTCCAGTCTGTAAACATCTTGCTCAAGTTCATTGCGTTTAAGTTCACCAGATGAGGTTATCCATGAGAAAAAGCCCTTCTCATTGGTTTTAAGTACCTTTCTTAAAGCCTTGTCGGTGAAAAACTTGTTGCCGTCCATTTCTATCTTCTCAATCTTGAGCTTTTTTCCCTCCTTGATCTCAAGTGTGATATCAGCCTGGTTATTATCAAGCATCTCGACGGTATAGGCAATCTCGCAGTTATGGTAATTCTTGTCCGTATAAAGTGCCTTGATTCGTTCAATATCCTCATTTATCTTGAAGAGATTGAGAATGGATCCGGTTCCTGTTCGCACCACATCCTGTATCTCTTTATTTTCATACACACGATTACCCTGGAACCTGATCTTTCTGACGCTTGGTTTTTCCGTAACATTAAAAATTACGGTTACACCTTTGTCAGCTTGCTCGCCCTCCACTCTGACATCCTCAAAATATCCCATGGCAAAGACCTTCTTGAGATCCTTGGAAACAGCATCAACACTGAAAATATCTCCCTGCCTTACAGTAAGCGTCCTTAAAACAGCATCAGACTCAATTCTTTTATTGCCACGGATAGCTATGTTAGCAACAAGTTGTCTGTTGAATATTGCACCGCCCATCTCTTTGCTAAGAGTATTGACAGCAGAAAAAAGGTTTTCAATTGCACTGGCTCTTGCAGAAAATGGCAGCGGCGGTGCGGATGTGATCACATTAAAGAGTTTTGCGTCAATACTGATCTGGCCTCCTGCGACAAAAAGGGTTCCCCATACCAGATAGTCAACTCCCTGTTCCAGTCCAATCTTCTGAATTGCCTTGTAATCAAGAAGATTGCCCGGGATATCCTGATTCATGATCAGAGTTTCTGCCCCCTGGCTCTTCAAATTGTCTGC
>JADFYT010000065.1 GCA_015232935.1 Desulfamplus sp. | reverse complement strand
CTATCTTGGCAAGCCATTCTCTCCCATATTCAGGAAAACCCATGAGCTGCTTGAAAAAAATTTACAGCCGCGTTAATTGTCTTTTCCCAGTCGTAATTTCTCTCTCCCACAATAATTCCCTGACAAATGTTGATTTTTTCAAGGCTCCTTGTTGTTTTTAATCCAGCTTTTTTCGCAAAACAGGGAGTTCCAAGGCAGCCCATGATAAAAAAAGGTGTATCTGATAACTCATGCGAAAATTTCCTTGAATATCTGTTATCATGAAAATCTTTTTTCTCATCTTTTTTTTCGCTGTTGCCAGCTGGATATGGCTGTTCCAACGGGTCAAAAAGCCCGGCCAGGCCGTCTGCACAGGAGACTATTTCATCCGGACTCACACAAATTCCGGACTTGTTCAATACAGCGGCCTTCTCTTCGGTTGAGTGATCGCCGTCATTGGTGAGAAGATAAAAGGGGAATTTTTCTCTTCTGAGCATTTCGATAAGTCGCCTGCTTCCTCTGGCAGCAGATCCTTTAACCCGCAATACCCCGTCTATGTCAAAGATAATGGCATCAAAATTACTCAAGTTGGATTCAAGCCATTCATGCAGTGTTGGAAGAACTCTCATCGCCTTCTCCATATAGTTATTTAAATTGCTCAAGAATTTTAGTTTTGATATGGCTACGCTGAAATGTCAACACAACCTGTAAAAGCTGAAAACAACTGTCTTAAAAAACAGGAAACACATGCCCTGAAATTAATTTAAACATCCCCGAATAGTTGAGCATATCACTGTTAAAAATAAAACTAAAGAAAAATAATAATAAATGACACCTTGACACCAGATAGCAAAAACGATATTATTTTAATTAGTTAGAAGATGCAGGAAACACTTTAATCAAAATTTTACAATAAAAGGCGAGTATTTATTATGTGCGGTATATGCGGAGAAATTTTCATTGACAATCACCCGGTTTCCCAAAAGTCAGTTATCGCAATGACAAAAAAAATGGAGAAAAGAGGGCCTGACAGTGGAGGTTTCTACCAGGAAGACTCTATTGTCTTTGGACACCGAAGACTGAAAATAATTGATCTGAGCGACAAATCAAGCCAGCCCATGGAAGACAGGGAACTTGGACTTACTATTGTTTTTAACGGTGCGATCTATAACTACAAGGAACTCAGGAAAGTGCTCCAGGCAAAAGGATACTCCTTTGCATCCACTGGTGATACTGAAGTGATTTTAAAAGCGTATCACGCCTGGGGCGAGAAGTGTGTGGAAAAATTTAACGGCATGTTTGCCTTTGCTGTTTATGATAAAAAAGATGATTCTGTATTTATAGCAAGGGACAGACTTGGCATCAAACCCCTGTATTATGCCAAAACGTCCGGCTCAATCCTTTTTGCCTCGTTTCTGCCAGCCATTTTGGCAACAGGAAAAATAGAGCGTACCCTGTCTCCTGAAGCCATTCACTATTACTTTACATTCCATTCAGTGGTACCTGCCCCCCATACCATTATTAAAGATATTAAAAAACTGCCTCCCGCGACCTGCCTGAGAATAGACATGCAGGGTAATATAAAACAGATTCCATACTGGCATCTTGCATCCCAACGAGATGCCGAAGAGGACAAGTACACTTTTGATGACTGGAAACGCCTTGTCACCCAAGGTTTTACGCAGGCTGTGCGGCGTCGCCTTGTTGCTGATGTACCTGTAGGAGTGCTTCTTTCCGGAGGGCTTGACTCAAGTCTTGTGACAGCACTTCTCGCAAACTCTGGACAAAAAGATCTGAAAACATTTTCCATTGGATTTGAGAGCGTAGGCGAAGAAAAAGGGAATGAGTTTCAATACTCAGACATTATTGCCAGCCATTTTGGAACAGACCATCACAAGATAAAGGTGGATTCAGGGCAGGTTCTGCCAAATATGGAACATTGCGTAAGGGCAATGAGCGAACCAATGGTAAGCCATGACTGCATAGGCTTTTTTCTTCTGAGCAAGGAGGTCGCAAAGCATGTGAAAGTGGTTCAAAGCGGTCAGGGTGCTGACGAGATTTTCGCGGGTTATCACTGGTATCCGCCCATGCTTGAAAGCCATAACCCTGTAAAGGATTACAGAGATGTTTTTGCAGATAGAAGTCATCAGGAGCTTTTGGAGATTTTACTGGAAAAATATCAGAAAGAGGATTTCAGCACAGATTTTATAAGAAGCCATTTTGGACAGCCTGGTGCTGCCTCTGCAATAGACAAGACTTTGAGGATGGATACAACCGTAATGCTTGTGGATGATCCTGTAAAAAGGGTCGATAACATGACCATGGCCTGGAGCCTTGAGGCAAGAGTCCCTTTTCTGGATCATGAATTTGTGGAGCTTTCAGCAAAAATTCCACCGGAACATAAAGTTTGCCACGGTGGTAAACATATCCTCAAAGAGGCAGCAAGAGATATTATTCCAAATGAGGTCATTGACCGCCCCAAAGGCTATTTTCCTGTTCCTGCACTGAAATATATCCAGGGGAAATATCTTGATTTTGTAAGAGAGATTCTATCGTCAGAAAAGGCGAGACAAAGAGGCATCATCCAGAACAGCTATGTTGATATGCTGTTGGACGAGCCTCAAGATCACATAACCCCCCTGAAAGGTTCAAAACTGTGGCAGGTAGCTCTGCTGGAGTACTGGTTACAGACAAACGATCTATAAAGGAGCCTATAATTGCCATGAACCGATCAAAATACCGAATTGGAAAAAAGTATGGTCAGTCCCTGAGAAACTGGGAACGAATGGATACGCCAGAAACCAGGAACATGAAATCCGACACCTGGGTGGAGATGGGCTGGGGCAGGCTTGTATTTGCCCACACTTTTAAATCAAACCGCCAGATCGCGGATGCAATGTGCTCTCACGGTTATGACAGCAGGGATATCGCCATGTATATAATTGACCCTCATGTTGTTGTGGCTATGGCTCCTGACAAACTGTTTCTTGATCCTTCGCATACTTTCAGGATGTGGTCACATAGCTACCGACCCGGAAAAATGGATTCCGAGCCGTTTTCAGTGTGCCGTCTGTCAACAATTGAAGAGGCAAAAGAGACAAACAGAATCTACTCTGCCTGTCATATGAAAGGGGCAGACCCTGATTTTATCCTTAGCAATCGTGCAGGAAAGGAGAGAACATATCTTGTGGCAAAAAATCTTTCTGACAAACGGATTATAGGCACGGTAACCGGTGTGGATCATGTACGATCATTTGATGACCCTGAAAACGGAGCAAGCCTCTGGTCGCTTGCTGTTGATCCGCAAAGTGATCTTCCCGGTGTCGGGATGGCTCTGGTTCGTCACCTTCTGGAGCACTATTTTACAAAAGGCCGGGCTTTTGTGGATATATCTGTCATGCATGATAACCAGAGTGCCATAAACCTTTATGAGAAACTTGGATTCCAGAGGATTCCGGCTTTTTGCGTCAAACGAAAAAATCCCATCAATGAGCACCTCTATGTGGCAGCCACACCTCAATCCAATCACAATCTGAACCCCTATGCCAGAATAATCGTGGATGAAGCAAGAAGGCGGGGAATCTGTATTGACATACTGGATGAAGAGGCAGGTCTTTTCAAGCTGACGCTTGGATGCAAGTCAATCTCATGCAGGGAATCCCTTTCTGAAATGACTACAGCCGTTGCCATGACAAAATGTGACAGCAAACGCCTGACCAGCAAAATTTTAAAAAATGCAGGCATCTCGGTTCCACGTCAGATTATACATCAAGACCATCAGGAGTCTCTTGATTTCATGAAAGAGATGAAAAGAGTGGTGGTAAAACCTGTTCAAGGAGAGCAAGGAGACGGGATAAGCGTTGATATTTCAAGTGAAGAGGAACTCAAGAACGCTCTTCTTAACGCCAAAAAGGTTTGTGACAACGTTGCCATTGAAGAGTATATTCAAGGAGAGGATCTGAGAATAATCGTAATAAACCAGGAGGTTGTGGCAGGAGCTGTCCGCAGGCCGCCATCCATAACAGGAACGGGTCAGCACACGGTTATAGAACTTGTCAAAAAATATAATCGAAGAAGAATGGCAGCAACAGATGGAGAGAGCCACATACCGATAGACGATGAAACCTTAAGGTGCATAAGGACAGAAGGGTATGAATATGAGGATGTGCTTCCCAACAAAGAGATCCTGATTGTAAGAAAAACCGCCAATCTGCACACAGGCGGAACCATACACGATGTTACCGAAAGATTGTCAGAGAGCTTGAAATCGGTTGCCGTCAAGGCTGCGGCAGCTCTTGACATTCCTGTAACTGGCCTTGATCTTATGGTCAAGGATGTTGAGGCAGATGAGTACGCAGTTATTGAGGCTAACGAGCGGCCCGGCCTTGCCAACCACGAACCTCAGCCTACTGCGGAGAAATTTATTGATTTTCTTTTTCCTGAAACAATTGTTTCTGCATCATAATAAGACCTCCCGCAGAACTCACTTTTAACCCGGTACAATCAGGGATTGTAAAATCCGGTTTTGCAGAAAAGTCTGTCAATGGCCTCCCAACAAGCCTGAAACAGACGGATTGACAGCTTTTAATTGCCGTCATTACAAAACAATTCAACAATGGAGTTATATCATGTTCAATCTTGATGAGGAGTATCTCTCCTCTCAACTATTATCAATGCTTAACATTCCAAGCCCTGCTGGTTATACTGATCAGATCGTTCACTATGTCTGTGCGGAACTTGAAAAAATGGGCATACACCATGAAGTTACAAGAAGAGGTGCCATCAGGGCCACTATTCCAGGGACACAAAGCCTGCATGACCGTGCGATATGCGTTCATCTTGACACACTGGGGGGGATGGTTAGCCGTCTTAAATCCAACGGCAGACTCGCACTGTCTCCTGTAGGAACCTGGTCAAGCAGGTTTGCTGAAGGGGCAAGAGTTACTGTTTACACTTCAGGGATGCAGTACAGAGGAACGGTGATGCCACTGAAGGCATCCGGGCATGTATTTGGTCAGGAGGTCGACAGCCAGCCTGTTGACTGGGATCATGTCGAGGTGCGGGTTGACCTGGACTGCTCTTCAAAAGATGACCTGATTGCAAAGGGATTTGACATAGGGGATTTCATCTCGTTTGATGCCAATCCAGAAATTGTTCCAAACGGCTATATCAACTCCCGCCATCTTGATAACAAAGCAGGAACAGCCATTCTTCTGTCTGTTGCCAGATATATCACTGACAATAAAATTTCCATACCAGTGGATTGCCATCTTCTTTTCACCATTTTTGAGGAGGTCGGCATTGGTGCGACCGAGGTTCTTTACAGTGATATCAACGAGATGATCGTTATTGATTGTGCAATGGTCTCAGAACATCAGAACTCATCAGAACATGCTGTAACTATTGCAATGATGGATCAGGCAGGCCCGTTTGACTATCATCTTAATAAAAAACTTGCCCGTCTTTGCCGGGAAAACGGGATCAGCTTCAAAAAGGATCTGTTTAAATTTTACCGATCTGATTCTGCATCAGCCATTGAATCAGGAAGTGATACAAGAACAGCATTGATAGGTTTTGGCATTGACGGCTCTCATGGTTATGAGCGTACCCATATGGAATCCTTGCGTCAAACTGCAAAAATTATCTATTGCTATATGCAAAGCGACCCTACCTTTTCAAGAGATCAGCATGACATTGGCCCGCTCAAGGGTTTTCCGCATCAGCCGGTACGGGATCTGATCCAGATAGAGACTTGAATTTATGATCTTGTCCCGGGATTTTCCTCATTGATTATGGTCTCAAACAATAAAGACCCTGCAAAAGAGAATACAGGGTCTTTATTGTTTTAGCTATCAGCTCTTAATGCTGTACAACATCTGCTGCGGCAGGTCCTTTGGGTCCCTGGACAACATTAAAAGTAACTCTCGCGCCTTCCGCAAGAGATTTGAATCCCTGTGACTGGATTGCTGAATGGTGTACAAACACATCCTTTCCACCATCCTGCTCAATAAAACCAAAACCTTTTGAATCATTAAACCACTTTACTGTACCTTCAGCCATCTTGTGTTGCTCCTTTGTAATCGGCTCCTTTTGAAGCCACTTTTTTATAGAGACGAAGCATTACTCAATGCTTCGTCTGGAAGTCTGGGTGCCCAGACAAAACAGATTATCGTCAAGCCGGGTCTCTTCTTTTTACTGAAGATAAGGTGCGTGCGATAGAACCGCTACGCTTCCTGGTGCCGCTATCAGCAACCGACCGCTTTTGGGGACTCTGGTGTGAGGGAACTGCCCTCCTTCTTTGAGGTACCTGGTGTGAAAAAGTTGTGCTTTTTTCTTCACAAATATCCTCTTTTCTTTCACAGGCAGAAGCTGGCGGTACCTCTCTGAGCATTTTTTTCCCAAGATTGTGTTCAATAAGAGATATCATCCTGCTGTCCTCCTGGCTTGCAAAGCTCAGTGCCTGACCGCTCCTTGTTGCTCTGCCTGTACGACCGGTACGGTGGGTATAGGTTTCAGCCGTATCAGGAACATCATAATTTATGACATGGGAAATGCCAAGAACATCAATGCCGCGAGCTGCAATGTCTGTGGCAACAAGGATTTTGAAGGTTCCGTCCCTGAATCCATCCAGTGCCTGCTGACGTTTCTGCTGGGAAAGATTGCCCTGAAGGGAAGCCGCACTGTATCCTGCCTTCTGAAGATGCAGAGCAAGGCTCTTTGCCCTGTGCTTGGTGCGGGTAAAAACAAGCGTGGAGGTCATCTCCCGCTCTTTTATTATGTTCTTTAGCAAAGACGTCTTCTGCTCTTTGGCAACCTGAAACAGAGCATGAGAAATTGTAGGGGCTGGCAGGGTATGGTTGATCTGTACAGTTACCGGATTTTGCAGCACCTCTTCTGCTAAATGGCGGATCTCTTTGGGCATGGTTGCGGAGAAAACCAGCGATTGACGATCCCTGGGCAACTGCCTGATGATCCTTCTGATATCAGGAAGAAACCCCTTGTCAAACATGTGGTCTGCCTCATCAAGGATCAGCACCTCAACTGCACTTAGATTAATGACCTTTTCGTTAAAAAGATCAAGCAGACGACCGGGACAGGCAACTACAATCTCTACACCTGAGCGGATTCTGCTGATCTGTGGCTGCTTACCAACACCGCCATATAAGACAACGCTCTTAAGGGCTGTCTTCTGTGCCATTTTTTCAATATTGTCATGGATCTGCTCGGCAAGCTCTCTTGTCGGAGCCACAATAAGAGCTCTGATTTTTTTACGGGGGCCGTTAAGCAATCTCTGGAGAAGGGGGAGAACAAAAGCCGCTGTCTTGCCTGTGCCTGTCTGGGCAAGACCAATAATGTCACGGCCGGCAAGGATCGGGGGAATAGCCTCTTTCTGGATCGGGGTGGGTTCTGTGTAGGCACAGGCATCAATGCCTGCATTTATCCTGGGGTGAAGCTGAAAATCTTTAAAACTCATTAATACTCCTATGTATTGCGTGGTGATCTGTCAGGATATTTTCCTGCCTCTCAGATCTGCGAATCCGTCATGATCCGCTGGTGATTCTTTTTTTGTCTGCATAAAAGCCTGTAAGTTCTCAATAAGTCCCGGGTAAACAGTATTTTTTCTTTCCAGGATCATGAAATTACAAGGCTTTGTTTTTTTAGCAACAGACCTTTCCATATGAGTATAAAACCTGGCGGGTTACTCATGACAAACGCTCCGGTATCTGCATGCACTCTGGAAAGAACTGAAACATTTTGTTTTGACTGCCTTATATTTGATTGCCTTGTAAAGTGACCCTGATGGAAGTTGACTTTCAGAACCGGACTGATGAGGCTTGAAAAAGGCACTATGATAAAACGGAATCATAAAGTGTGGTATAAGTTCCCTGACATAAAGTTTCACGCTGTTGCTCAAGTTTAAGTAATCAGCATAAAATTTCAACGGAAACAAACGATGTAAGAAAAACAACGAGGTCAACGAGGAAAAACTGAATGGAATTTGCTTACTACTTAATACAAGTTAGTAGCAGGTACTATACGCTCTTTTATATATTATGCAAGAAGATAAGTATCTTTGCTGCAATTATCATTAAATTTAAATCCCTGAACCATGGCCGTCATATTCAAATTCATACCCCTGGGGGCCGCAGTTGATTACCGGAATACCGTTGATATGACTTTTCCGGTTCCACATCTCGTGAATATGGCCGCACACAACAAAAGAGGGGTTATATTGCTCAATAAAGGCTCTTATTGTTTTACTGCCAATATTTTTATTTTTGTACATTGTATCAAGACAGCCAAAAGGTGGCGAGTGTGTTATAAAAACAAAGTCTCTATCATGTTGTGATAGAACAGGCTTTGACAAAAACTTTAGTGCATCTTCTTCAGAAAGGTCAACAGACCATGGCAAAAAGGGAGTTATTGGTATGGCACAGCCAATGCCCATAAATACCACGCCATTGATCTCCACGGAATTTCCATGCAAAACATGAAAGTTATTCAGACCCTCACAGGCATCCGTCAGTTCACTTAAGGTTTCATGATTTCCGGGAACCAGAACAGTGGGAATTTTTATGCCGGAAAGAAGATTTATGCTTTTTTTCAAGTCTTTTCTGAACAGAGCATAATCTCCCGCACCAATTGCTATATCAGCATTTTCTGTTTTTCTGATGATTGATTTGCAGGATGATATGTCAAAATGAATGTCACTGAAAAGTATATATTTCATCTAAAACTCTTTTGATTTAAACGGTCAAACTGCCATACTGTGAATAGACGGATGCACGAACCATGAAATACAACTTGGTCACTAACCATGAAATACAACTGCTCACTAACCATGAAAATCGAAATGGCCTTTTGAGCGTGCCCTGCTCTTTTCTGTTATACCGCTTTGAAAAATCAAATATATCAGCTCATTCATTGAATGTCCAATTTTGATAAGGACTGTAAGGAGTCCGTATAATATACGCGACGCACAATTTTTTCTAACTCTGTGAAATAGCTGGTACTGATTTCTCAGAGCCCACAATATCAGAAAACTGACTTGCCGGCATTACAGGCTGTTTAATTTTAAAAGTTGCACATCTCGTTGCTCTTACATAAGAATTTGCTTTGGATTAAGGTCATTTACACTGTTACCCATAAACATCTGCACCATCAACCCTCAACCATCTGCACAAACGCAAGACGCCCTCCATCCTCTCTTGAAAACAGAAGCCTGGTTCCATCTTCAAGCAGTGCTGTTTTTCCTGGCGGGATATGCTTCTTCAGGCCATTGTCATAAAGATCAGGAATGTTCTGGTTTACAAGCAGCCAGTTGCCATTGTGCAATATAAAATATCCTACCCTTTTTTTCTCGTCAGGGCTCAATCTTTCATTTGGGACAACTTTCCGGTTAATATGCCATTTAAAAAGAGACTGTTCTGTATATACCATCAGTCTGTGGTTGTCTGACATGAATTTTCCCTTCAGATGGCATGAGTAGAGGTTCAGAACAGGCAGCTTGCCCCTGTACGCGGTCTTGCAGAAGGGACAGACCGGTTTTGTTGTATTGTCAAACACATACCATTTTTGTTCACAGTCTGGATTCTGGCATGGCTGAACAAGATCAACCGTTTTGATAAGTGCCTGTTCCCACTCATCAGCAGTGGGTCTTTTTTCAGGTGCGTGGAGTCCATCTATAAATGCTCTGTCAAAAAGCGGGGTCAGATATGGTCCTGTTATTGTGTATGGAAGTGCCACCGTATCTTTCCAGGGCAGTTCAGAGGATTTGACATATTCGGTTTTGATCCGGTTTGATGTGTCAGAAGGATGTTCAATGAAGAGAGCCTTCTCTCCCATTGAGAGATCTTCGTCGCGTTGGGGGTCATCAATATCATGCACCTTGTCTCCCCTTAGCGGATGGCGAAGCAGAAGGTACATGTAGATCAGCACAGCAAGGGCATGTCTGTCAGTATATATGGAAGGCAGCTTCCTCTGTGGGTCATTCTTTGGAAGATGTGAGGTCTGAATAACCTCCGGA
>JADFYT010000064.1 GCA_015232935.1 Desulfamplus sp. | reverse complement strand
GGAAAAACTGGGTGTGCTTGATCAACTTGCAAATGCGGGCAGCACAAAAAATCAAAATAACATATACATTTCATTTTCTCCCAAAATAGAAAAGTCCAAAGAATATGCTAAAATCCTGACAGAAGGAATCAGAAAATTAAAAGAGTCTGGGGAACTGGATAAAATTCTTGAAAAATATGGATTGAAGTACTGGAAATAGGAAGATATACTTTGTATTAAAAAATCAGTTTTTGGAATTGTTAAAACTCTTTAAAAACAGATCGGTAAGCTCCGAAATATTTTTCTTGAGAATATTGATAATTATCATTATAAGAAAACGTTAAACTTGATTTAAAAACACGAGTGATGATCAACGTCGATAAAGATCATCAATTTTATACAACATAACGCACATAACTATTTAGGAGGTTTTATGTCAATCTTAACATTTGGTCACAAAAATCCAGATACAGATTCTGTCTGTGCAGCTATTGCTCTGGCTGATCTCAAAAAGAAACTGGGTGAGGATATTGCACCTGCGATGCAGGGCGATCTGACTCCTGAGACCAAATTTGTACTTGGCAAATATGGTGTTGCAGCTCCTCAGATTGTAACTTCATATGCTGGCAAAGATGTTTATCTTGTTGACCACTCAGATCTTGCACAAAGTCCAGAAGATCTTGCCAAAGCCAATATTCTCGGCATTGTTGACCATCACAAGCTCGGGGATGTCACAACTTCACAGCCGCTGGAATGCTGGATCTGGCCAGTTGGCTGCACCTGTACCGTTATCAAATCAATGTACAATTTCTTTAACGTTGAAATCCCCAAGGATATTGCAGGCATTATGCTCTGTGCCATCCTAAGCGACACGGTTATATTCAAGTCAGCCACATGCACATCCAAAGACAGAGCAGCCTGCGAAGATCTTGCCAAGATCGCCGGAGTTGAGGATATGCAGGCCCTTGGTATGGAGATGTTCAAGGTAAAATCAGCGGTAGAAGGCACTCCAGTCAGAGAGCTTGTCTATCGTGACTACAAGGATTTTAACATGAGCGGCAAAAAAGTAGGTATTGGACAGCTTGAAGTCGTTGATCTTTCAATCCTTGATGGCGTCAAGGCTGATCTTGCTGCTGACATTGCCACCCTGAAAAAAGAGGGGGGGCATCACAGTATTTTCCTTCTTCTGACAGATATTATCAAGGAAGGTTCTGAAGTACTCATTGTTTCTGATGACGAGTCTGTTATCAACAAGGCATTTGGTGCAACACCCGCAGACGGCAAAGCATGGCTGCCTGGTGTTATGAGCCGCAAAAAACAGGTTGTTCCAAATCTTGAAAAGGCGTTTGCATAACAAAAATTGCCTGACCAGACAATAAAGGCACGAAAGAAGATTGAAAAAACGCTTCTTTCGTGCCTTTTATATTTTCTTTGTAGTTTGTACTTTGCTATGGCATTGAAAAATTAAAGCTATTACCCTTGAAGCAAGTCAAGCCTTTAGAATCTGATTTTTTTAGGATGACCTTAATATTACTCAACTCCGGGAAGCAGATACCATCTCCTTCTTGTTTGCTGTGCAACAGGCAAATCAGCTTCTGATAATAGAACCGGTTCTGCATCAATATCTTCCGGTTTTTTATCCAACATCTCCAGTTGTGGTGCTGTAACAGCAAAAGCCGCCGTTCTTTCATAGCAGATCAGACCACACTTCAAACACCTGTCTGCCTCATTTTTAGCCGTCTCGGGGCTATAGCCCTTGAAGATCTCATTCCCTCTTCCTGACTCGCCACCTTTTTTATCATACATAGGCATGATATTTCTTGGAATGATCTGAACATTATCAACACAGGTGACTCCCTGCAAGATAGAACGTTTTGTCACTGATTTCTTAATATCATTGACCGGCAGGTCATACATAAGTTTATGAATTGTTGCTGCTGCACGTCGGCCACCATTGATTGCCGCGACTGCGGCACTGTAACCGCTCAGTTCATCTTCAGACGACAGGAATCCAAGCTCCTGTTTGTTGGAGGTCTCCTTGTATATCTCAACTCCTTCCCACTCAAGCGGCACATTCCTGCTTGCTGTTGAAATATCTTCAGATGCGGCTTCAGTTTTCGACAGAGCGTCCTGTGTCACAATGTCATTGTCATCTGCTGAAGAATCAGGGAAAGACACATCCTGTACCACAATTCCTTTTTTTACAAACACAAGCTCGGGAAATCTTCCTGAAGCCAGAATAACTGTTTGAGCATCAATGACAACCTTATCTCCTGTAGCAAGATTTGTACATTCAACCTGACAGAGCAGATCATCTTTTCCCATGAGTTTTGTAACACCTGACTCATATACTATGGTCGCACCGTTACTGTTCATCGACGCAAGGGTATCAGCATCAAATGGTTTCATATCACTTGATTTTCGTGATATTACAGTAATGGTATCTGCTCCCTGTTCACGACATACACGGACAGCCTCTGAGGATATTGCCCCACCTCCGACAATCACAACTTTTCTGCCGCATGGAATTCTCTTTGTTTTCTGCACATCATTTCTGAGCAGATCAATCATCAGATATACACCTGGCAACACGGTTGAAACCCTGGAGATATCACCTCTGGAGAGCCGGCTGTCCCATCCTCCGGTTGAAGTAAAAACAGCTTCATAACCTGATTTAAGAAGTGAGGCCACAGAAAAATCCTCCCCTGCCTTAACCCCTGTCTTTACATTGACACCCATTTCGAGAATTCCATCAATATCCCAATCAATAACTTCCTGAGACAATCTCTCGTCAGAAATGGCAATCCTCAAAAGTCCGCCCAAAGTTGAAGTGGCTTCAAACACTGTCGGTTCATGGCCAAGCCTTGCTGTAAAAAATGCGGTTGAAAGTCCTTCTACACCACCACCGATGACCGCAACCCTTCTGCCTGTTTCAGGTGCTTTATATGGCAGAACACGTCTTCCCATGCCAAGCTCAATGTCACACACAAATCTTTTAAGGTTGTTGATACCTACAGATTCGTCAATCAACTGCCTGCGACACTCGCTTTCGCATGGTGCGGGACAGATTCGCCCAATCACTGTTGGAAAGGGATTTCTCTCCTTTATGACCTGTACTGCCCCTGAGTTATCACCTTTTCTGATGCGGGCAAGATACTCTCTTATGTCAATACCTGTAGGACACGCTCTCTGACACGGTGTAAGGCACTTGTCCTCTGTATATTCTCTCATGATTCTCATGGAAACAGACGAAAGACGGATAATGTTTTTAGGGCATATCCTCTGACATGCTCCACACCCTGTACACTTTTCTGTATCAACAACCGGCAGTCCATACTCGCCCATCTCAAGTGCCCCAAACAGGCATGCCTTTACGCAGGTACCAAGACCAAGACAGCCGATATTGCACTCTTTCATGCCACCAAAAACCATTGCAGCAGCACGGCAATCATTGATGCCGTCATACAGATACTTTATATCTGCGTCCTTTGTACCATAATAACACCCGGCTCTGGCGAATTCCGGCTCCTTTGCCTCAAGACTCATCCCCATAAGTTCAGCAATGGCTGTTGCCACTTCCTGCCCTGCTGCCACACATGAAGCTGGAGATGCTTTTCCAGCCGCGATAGCCTCAGCATTAGGAGCACAACCTGGTAATCCGCATCCACCGCAGTTGGCTCCTGGTAAAACATTGGTTATTGCTTCTACCTTGGGATCCACATAAACATAAAAAAGCTTAGATGCAAATGCCAGTGCCCCACCGATTATAAGGCCAAGACCTCCCATTAGAAGTACAGATTGTATCATTCTTACCCCCGTAATATAATATTTTTGCTACATTAAAAAAATTGACATGAGCCTGAATCTTATAAACTTTTGACAAATAAAAAGTCAAGATATCGTTCAAAATTAGAATAGGTCGAGTTGATTGATTGACACTATTAAATTTATATTGTACTGAATCTCAATCTGTATTTTTGTTAAAGAACCTGAATCCAAGCATAAATTGCCGGCAATTGAGAGTCCAATGCTGAGATTGCTAATAAACAGGTTTATGGCCTGTCGGCCTGATTACAGTCCATTCGGTTATGTTCCAAACGTGCCTTACAGGAGGTTCTAATGAAAAAACTCAATACCGTGTTTATACTGCTTATTTTCTGCGTCCTTTTATCAGGAAATTCAATTTTTGCAAAAGAACTTAAAGCAGAACAGGTCAAAACCGAACAGATCAAAATAGGTGTCTTTAATTTCCAGCCGTTTTATATAGTAGAAGAAAATCAGGAACCTTCGGGAATTTTAATTGACTATATCAAAATGGCTTTTGAAAGATGCAACCTTCCATATTCAATAAAAGGCTATCCACCAAAAAGGCTTTACAGCTATCTTGCAAATGGAGAATCAGATATCTTTCTGGGTGTCAAGGGCGTTCCAGAACTTGAAGGCAATGTTTTGTACAGCAACGAAAAAATTACTGAAATAGACCTGCGGATTTATTCCCGACAAGAGACAGTGCCCGTAAAAACTAAAGAAGAGATGAAAGGAAAAAGGATTCTCACAATCAAAGGGTACAGTTATGGCGGATTCATCCAATATATGGAAAATCCGGCAAATAACATAATACCTGATATGACAAACACTCACGAGCTTGCATTCAAAAAACTTAAATTTCAAAGAGCTGATTATCTTCTTGACTACAGTTACCCTTCGGAAAAAGCATTAAAGGCGATTATTATCCCTGGAATACAGAGCCACAGCATATCATTGCTTGATGTTTTTCTCATTGTTTCCAAAAAAACTGCGAATGCTCAAGAATTATTGACAAGATTAGAGCAAGCTTTCATTGATCTGAAAAAAGAGGGAAAATTATCCGGTCTATAGACTTGTCTGGAAGTCTATAATTTTCAACAATTTGCTGTTTTTGACCTTGTTTGTCTCATTTTTGGGATATTTTTTCTGGTCAACTATAGACTTCCAGGAAAGTCTTCTGGTAAGACAAACCCTTTGCCAGTGGTATCAGGCAACATTTTCACCAAGTTAGTTATCTGGAGCACTATAGAATTAGCATCCTATTCTAAAACCTAACAAGGCAAAAATAGATATACAGCAATAGTAATCAGTTTTTCCAATTAAGAGGAATAACCCATGAATAAAGAAAATATCATAACCATTGACAACAAGCAATTTACCTTTGAAACTGGGGAGACGATTCTTGAAGTCGCTCAGAAAAATAACATTTTTATCCCCACCTTGTGCCATTTGAAAGGAGCCATACCTACCGGTGCATGCCGTGTGTGCGTTGTGGAGGTAAAAGGGGCAAGAGACATTGTTCCATCGTGTTCTACCCCCGCTGCTCCAGGAATGCTTGTCAGAAGCGAATCGCCTACAGTTATAAAGGCACGTAGAAATATCATTCAGCTTATGCTCGCATCAGGAAATCACAACTGTGCCATAAGAGATTTTGAGCCAGACGACTGGACATCATTTCATCTGAAGGTTCTAAAGGATGACAACTATAACGAGCTTTGCCCTGCATGGGGAGATTGCAGGCTCCAGGATCTGGCATACCGCTACCAGGTAACTACAAAAGCTATCCCCTTGTCTGCATCTGATTACCCCATGGAAACAGTAAACCCTTTTATAATAAGAGATTTTTCCCGATGTATTCTTTGCGGCAGATGTGTTCAGGCTTGTCGTGAGATTCAGGTTAACAATGCCATAGATTTTGGATATAGAGGTACCAAGGCCAAAATAGTTGCGGGCACAGATGTCTCATTGAAAGATTCGGACTGCGTGTTCTGTGGAGAGTGTGTTCAGGTATGCCCTGTCGCTGCTCTGGTACCTAAAGAGACGTTTGCAAACAAAAAACGCTTCTCAAAAACAGAAAAAACACGAACCACATGCTCTTACTGCGGCGTAGGATGCCAGATAGAGCTCTCTGTCCAGAACAACAAGATTGTTCAGATCAACGGTGCCGACGCTGAACCCAACCACGGAAGCCTGTGTGTGAAGGGAAGATATGGTTATGATTTTGTTGCATCCAAAAATCGCCTGACTACACCCCTTGTCAGAAAAGACGGAAACCTTGAGGAGGCGACATGGGACGAAGCATTGAATCTTGTAGCGACAAGATTTACTGATATCAAGGCTAAATATGGATCAGATTCCATGGGGGTTTTGACATCAGCAAGAGTGACGAGCGAAGAGAACTATATCGCACAAAAATTCGCAAGAGCTGTTCTTAAAACCAACAATATTGACCATTGTGCCCGACTCTGACACTCCTCCACAGTAGCCGGTCTGGCTGCGGCATTTGGAAGTGGTGCAATGACAAACACAATCGCAGATATTGAAACCGCGGATGTTATTCTGGTAACAGGCTCAAACACAACCGAGAACCACCCTGTACTGTCAACCTTTATAAAAAGGGCAACTCTCAAAGGCAAAACCCTTATTGTGATTGACCCGAGAAAAATAAAACTCACTGAGTACGCAAAAAAGTGGCTCAGGCCCAATCTGGGTACTGATATAGCCTGGATCAACGGGCTTATGCATGTCATTATTGAAGAAGATCTTTATGACAAGGAGTTCATACAAAACCGGACAGAAGGTTTTGAGCAAATCAAGGAGACCATCAAAAAATATACACCTGCCCATGTGGAGGGAATTACCGGAATTCCTGCCAGCGACATAATAGAAACCGCAAGGCTCTTTGCAAAGGCTGACAAGGCAAGTATCTGCTACTGCATGGGAATAACCCAGCACACATGTGGTACTGACAATGTAAAGTCTCTTGCCAATCTATCCATGCTATGTGGTCATCTTGGTAAAGCCGGTGGCGGTGTCAATCCTTTGAGAGGACAGAATAATGTACAGGGTGCCTGCGATATGGGAGGCCTTCCCAACGTATTTACCGCCTACCAGAAGGTAGATGATCCAGGTGTCATTAAAAAATATGAAACAGTATGGGGTGTTACTGGCCTCTCTAACAAACCAGGTCTTCCCGTAACAGAGATGATTCATAAAGCGGAAAAAGGCGATTTCAAATCCCTGTATATTATTGGAGAGAACCCGTTAGTATCTGATCCTGATCTCAACCATGCAGAGAAAGCGTTTAAAAATCTTGATTTTCTTGTGGTTCAGGATATTTTCCTGACAGAGACCGCCCAGATTGCTGATGTGGTACTTCCCGCTTTTTGTTTTGCAGAAAAAAATGGAACATTTTCCAATACAGAACGCAGAGTACAGCGTGTCAGAAAAGCTGTTGAAGCACCAGGCTTTGCAAGAGAGGACTGGGAAATAACCTGCAAGATAGCTACCAGAATGGGAATACCTATGCACTATGCCAATGCAGGCGAGATTTTTGAGGAGATAAGAAAGGTGACACCATCTTATGCCGGCATTACCTGGAACAGGATTGAGAATGGGGGTATCCACTGGCCATGTCCAACTGTTGATCATCCAGGGACACCAATTTTACACACTGCTCAGTTTACAAGAGGCAAAGGACTCTTCCATGCTATTGAGCATCAGCCACCGGCAGAACTGCCAGATGCCGAATATCCTTTTATGCTCACAACTGGACGCATTCTCTATCATTATCATACAGGCTCCATGACCATGAAATCTGAAGGTTTGAACAGGATGTCACCCGAATGTTTTGTAGAAATTTCACCAAACGATGCGGCAAGACTTGATATGAGCAATGGCGAAACGGTAGATGTATTCTCCAGAAGAGGAAAAATAAAGGCAAAACTTGCGATCTCTTCAAAAGCTGTGGATGGAACCATATTCATACCGTTTCATTTTGCCCAGGCAGCAGCCAACCGGCTAACCAACGCAAAACTTGACCCCGTATCAAAGATACCGGAATTAAAAGTTTGTGCCATTACAATACAAAAAGCAGCATAAACCTTAATGCCCGTTTTATTGCCACTCCAAATCATGAGAATCAAAATTTATTTTTATGGCAACATTCGTATGGCCACCCTGAACCATGAAAATAAGAATGGAGTTTAATGATAAAGCGCATTAATCGGCAACATCTACTCCAGAGACAAGGAGAGTAGAGGTTAACCTGTCTTGATCCTATAATCTCAACCACCCCCGCGGCCCACAAGGGGCGGGGGTTTATCAAAGCTGTCTGGTTAATCTATGAATTTTGCCATATCATCTGGTATAGGTGCGGTAAATTCGACCCTCCTTCCTGACCATGGATGTCTAAAACTCAACTTCCATGCGTGAAGCATATGCCTTGAAATTATGTTTTTAACTCCTTGAGCACGATCTTTTTTTTCAAAATCTCTTTTTCTATTTCGGCTTTTTCCATCTACACCAAAAATATTGCCACATCCTGTTCCATACCGACGTCTAAAACCATAGACAATATCTCCTACTAATGGATGTCCAAGTGCCCTGAAATGAGCCCTTACCTGGTGAGTTCTGCCAGTCTTCAACTCAACTTCAACCAGAGTGGCACCATCATATCTTTGTCTCACCTGCCATAGTGTTTCTGCGTATCGACCATTTTCAGCAACTGTTGACATCATTTTACGTTTCACAGGATGGCGGCCAATCGGCAAAACAATGCGTCCAGCATCTCCCCTGATATTGCCTGAAATAATAGCAAGGTATCTTTTTTCAACCCTTCTTTGCATAAACTCTTTTTTGAGAAAGAAAAATGCCCTGTTCTCTTTTGCCACAACCATGACACCGCTTGTATCTCGATCTAACCTGTGTACAATACCCGGCCTTAAAATATCCTCTCCTGTAAATCGGATTTCCGGACAATAACTTATCAGGGAGTTCACAAGCGTTGCCGACAAATTACCAGGAGCAGGATGAACAACCACGCCAGGATTCTTATTGATAACAAGGATATGGCTGTCTTCATGGATAATATCAAAAGGGAGATTGACTCTTCTGGCTAAAACCAAAGTATCTCCAACCATGGTATTATTTTGATCAACATGGGTGAAAGCAAAACTTTCTTGAACAGAATGCTCCCAAATAGAATGAGTGTATTTATGTTCATCTGGAATTATGCCTGAAATCAGATCTCCGTTATGCACTTTGTAGGAGGGCTTTCTGCTTTTGCCGGACACCAAAATATTCCCGTTCTTGATAAGCTGTATAATTGCAGAGCGGGAGGATTCAGGGGTCTTTGCCGTCACTACACAATCAAGACGCTTGCCATCTAACTCGCTTGTAATCACAAAGTTGATTTCCAAAACACATATTTTCCCATAAAAATGAAAACCGGCAGAAGCATAACAAACAGCAACTGTCGGTTCTTATAGTTTTTTTATTTTCTTGTTTCTGGTCGAGTTTTGGCATGTGCAAACAAAAACTTACAAAAAACCGCCTGAACCACATCAACCAAAAAACTGATTCAATATGTTTATGTAAAAAGATTCTCTATCTCTGTAATCATCTCCTGTTCATTTATGGACTTTGCTGTTGAAAGTTCCTGTACAAGAAGACTTTGAGCCGTATCCAGAAGTTTGCGTTCCCCAAAGGAGAGGTCTTTTTCAAGTTTCAGATGAAACAGGTCTCTAAATACCTCTGCAACATCGTATATGGAACCGGTTTTAATTTTATCCATGTATTCCCGATATCTGCGATTCCAGGTTTGATTATCTGCTATCTGTCCCTTTTTCTGCATAATCTTATAAACTTGGGGAATCTCATTTTCAGGGATAAGATCCCTAAGCCCCACGGATTCAACATTTGACGTAGGAATCATTATAACCATGCCATTTTCAATGATCTTCATCATATAAAAATTCATATTTTCTCCATTGATCTCTTTGCTTTCAATGGATTCAATACAGCCTACCCCATGTGCAGGATAAACAGCCAGATCTCCTTTGTTAAATTTTTTCTTCCCAGGTCCACGTGCAACTGCCATTAGACTCTCCCCCTATTTGTAAGCACAAATCTTTTGTTAAATTCTTAAACAAACAAAACTGCCATCATTGAATAATATATCACAACCTCATATCATTATCAATCTAAATTCTTGTGACACATTGTAGCTACTCAGAGAAAAAGGCGGCAAATATTTCATAATCATATTTTTGATATGTGAGCCGGAAGCCAGGAGAAAAACAATTGTTTTTTTTCATATCT
>JADFYT010000063.1 GCA_015232935.1 Desulfamplus sp. | reverse complement strand
TTATGCCTGACGCTTGATTTCTTGTTAGCCGATTGATTCTCGATTGCGTTTTTTTCCAGAGTCTTTTTCACATCAATATTTCCTTTTGGATATATCCGGAGTGTCTGTGTCGCATTTCAGCCTTTTTTTCCTTGTTAATATTATCTGAATCAGGATGGTCAGGATAAAAGGATGCACTGGATAAAATCATCCTGCCTTATCCTGATCATCCAGCGTATCCTGATTCAGACAAATGCCAGGAACCGGCATCAACCTCCCGAAAAATGAATAAGGTGCCGAGTTTGAGTATATATCATGCAATCTTCTGCCCGCAGATCCTGTCAAAACCCAGTGAGACCACAGCAAAGCTTTTGAGCCTGAGTTCCTGATATCTTGCATTCAATATCTTGCTGTATTCTCGCACCTGTGTGACTGCCTCATTCATTGCGGCTCTGATTTTGGGATGAGCTTCAAGATCTTCAACTGACATGGCTTTTGCCTCATCTGAAGTGATTGCGGCAGTTGACAGGCTTACAAACTTGAACTCGATCAGGACATCAAAGAGCTTAAACTTTCGCATGTCAGGCCGGATTATCATGGTAAGATCAGCGTATCTGCGGTCAATCTCCTTTTCCGAATCCATGATAAAGAGAAGATCATTGTAAAGCAGGGTAAGGAATGCTGTTTTGACGGTAAGCTCGTTTGCCCAGCGGTAATCGCGGTTATGAAAAACCTTGAAGTAATGCTGTTCCACAAAACGGCACAGCGTATCAATTTCTCCTTTCTGGTAAACCGATTTTGCCGCGTTTTTACCCTGGTCTCTCTCAATGGGTTCGGGAAGAAGCATTTCATTGAGCCTGTCAACATAGAGCCTGTGCATAAGAATATTTGGCACTTTAAGGCTTGTTTCTCCGCTTGGAGTCTGGCCGGAAAACGTAAGAATTCCAAAATAGTAAAGAAACGAGACAAGAAACGCCCTGTCATGGCTTTTGTCCGAAAGCATCCTTTGAATGCCGAACTTGTTGCTGATTTCGGCAACCTCCACCTGATGATCATCCTGCATAAGATCAATTATAAGCTGACGGCCTCCTTCAATGCGTGAGATATAAACAAGTTTTGCCTCGTCCATTGCAAGATTCTGGTCAAACATGTTTCTTGGTACTCTTCCCGATTTATATAGCTGTTTCAAAAAATAGAGTGCAAGTGTCGGATTATAAACCTTTTCATCACTGTCCAATGAAAAGCTGTAGCCATTATAATAAATACGCATCAGCTCCACTGCCTCATTGATCTGCTTGTCTTTATTGTCATTGCAGGATGAATTTGCATCTGTATTCAATATGTCAAGAGTCCGTTCTTCCGAAATCTGCTTGATGACTCCTTGAATCTCGTTATGGGTAAACCCGCAAAGATGATTGTACTCAGGCTCAAAATAGATATTTTCAGCAATGTTGTATCCGCTTGTAAGATCGCTCATCACCACAGGCGACACTCCTGTAATGAAAATTCTGTCAAATATCGAGTTTGATGCTGATGCCTTTACATTCTTGAACACGGTTTTCAGGATTCCCTCTTTCTGGACAAGCGATTCATATCGTTCGGTTTTAATGCTTGAGGGCATCATGGCTTCAGAGGACATCATCACTTCATTGGCAAAATTATCATACTCGTCAATCAGCAGATAGACCGGCAGATTCATCATACGCATGGCACTTGTAAGTGATTTGAGAGAACTCAAGGCATCTGCCGGATCAATTGTGATTTCAGGCACGCCATAATTTTTGTAATAGAGTATAAATTCCCTGATACACAAATTGATGTGATTATAAAGCGACTGCCGGATATCATCGAGTGTTCCTGAAGGATCAACACAGGAGAAATCCCATTTTAGAATAAAATAGGAGTTGCCAAGCAAGGTTGGATTTTTGCCTATTTCAAGGCTTGCAAACATGGAGTCAAACTGATCTTTTTTTGCGACATCATAGTAGTTTTCAAGCATTGAGAGCAGCAAGGACTTGCCAAACCTTCGGGGACGCAGGAAAAGCTGGAACTTGTCCCTTTCCAGGGCATGAATAAGGCCTGTTCTGTCGCAGTAGAAATAGTCTTTAAGTACAATTTCCCTGAAATCGCTTATTCCGTAAGGTAATTTCATGATTGAATGTTTCTCCTGAGTTGCGGGTTTATTTTACACTTTGCCATTAAAACATATCCTGTTGTTCAAGGTAGTGTCATATATATTCCTCCGTTGTCAATTATCCTTTCCGGTAAAACACTTGTCCATAATGGCCTAAATTTTAGACCGTTTCAAGTGGATATCAAAAAAAGGCCGTGCCGGTTTGGCTTTAGCTCCTTTTAAGCTGGCTCTGAAAAAATACAGCTCATTATCAGCATGTCATCTTCATAAATCCTTCTGACCTTCCAGGGCAGCTTGTAAAAAAGCTGAATCATCCCTTTATTTGTCGGGGATGTGTAGGCAATAAGTCCCTTTATTCCATTTTCACGGGCAGCCTGTGCGAGCTTGTTCTGAAGAGCTTTTGCGATGCCTTTTCCTTGCCACTGTTTTGAAACTGAAAATGCGATTTCGGCCATGTTCAGCGACGGATTGAGAAGATAGGCACCCACAGCAACGATTTTTTCAAAGCCAACATCCCCGATCGCAGCCACAATAGTAAGGTTATTTACATAGTCAATCTCAAATGTTGAATCAATCTGATCGTGGACAAAACTTGTCCTTTCATTGAAAAAACGTGAAATAATATCCTTGCGATCCATGTTGTAGTAATGATCTTGTATAAACCTTTCATCAGCAGGTCTTGCCGGTCTGAGTGTTACAGGAATTGTTGTTGGTAGAACCTTTATGTTGAAAACAGACTCAAGACCTTGTGGATATACGCTTCGCAAGGAGTCGTTGAGTTTTCTGCCCCGATCAATGAAGTTGAGCTCCTTTGCCTGTTCAAAGAGCTGATCCCTGAAATCAGGGTGTGCAATGCTGATCAGTGCGACCGCCCGTTCCTGGATGCTTTTGCCAAAAAGATTCACAATGCCATACTCGGTAACCACAAACTGAACATCTCCCCTTGGCACCACAACCGCGGTATTTTCAAGAAACGGTACAATCCTGCTTGAAGTGCCATGTTCACGGGTGGATGTGAGCATGAGAACCGATTTGCCTCCAGGAGCCATTGCCGCCCCTCTTATAAAATCAAGCATTCCGTTCATGCCTGAAAAATTGTTGTAGGGCAGGGCATCTGCTGCGACCTGGCCTGTGAGGTCTATCTCCATTGCCGTATTTATGGATGTCATGGCATTGTGTCTTGAGATTATTCTTGTGTCATTGACATAATCTGACGGGTGAAATTCAATTGCCGGGTTGTCATCCATGAATTCGTACAGCATTGATGAGCCGACCGCACTGCTTGCAATGATCTTGCCCTGGTTAAATCCTTTTTTGATGTTGGTCACAACCCCCATTGAAACCAGACGCATGATGCCGTCAGAAAGATACTGGGTATGAATTCCAAGATCATTTTTCTCGGAAAGACACTCAAGGGTTGCCCGCGTGTTTGCCCCGAGAGCTGTCTGTATGGTGGCACCGTCATTGATGATGCGTGACATGTGCCTCGCAATGGTGCCGGCGGTCTCAATATCCGGCATCTCCTGTGCGACCAGAAGGGGTTCTTGATGCTCCACAATGTAGTCCACACTGTTTACATGGATGAAACTTCTGCCGAGCACCCTTGGCATGCTGGGGTTCACCTGGGCAATGACAAGGTCGGCTGCCTCTGCGGCAGCCTTGGTTATATCTACTGATATCCCGAGGCTCATCCAGCCAAAGTCATCAGGGGGAGAGACCTGAACAAGAGCGACATTTATGTGCAGCATCCGGCTTGTGAAAAGCTGGGGAATCTGGGAGATATTTATAGGAGTAATGAATCGCGCGTTTCTGGCCAGATCCCTGTTTTTTGCGGAACCAAGATAAAATGAGCGGATATTGAACTGCTGGGAGTGAGTCTGGTTCGCGATCAGGGTTATGGGCGTGTGGTCAAGGCACAGAAGCCTTACAATCTCGATGTCTGTAAATTTGCCTGAAATTTGTGAAAGGGTGTTGACTAAATGCTGAGGCTCTCCGCATGAGGAGCTGATAAAAACCCTGTGACCCGGTTTGACATATTTTAAGGCATCATCCGCGCTTTTGACCTTGTCAATATAACTGTCAGCCCAGTATAGAGATTTTGTCATTCTTCTGGCTCCTTGTAAATTTTATCTTGTCATGAAAATCCATTCCTGTTTTTATAATTCGGGGGTGGCCACACAATGGACATGAAGGCTTAGTCTGGTTTCAGGGGGTTGGACAGGGAGGGATTTTGATAGTAAATCCCCAAAAAGGGAGGGGGGAACTTCCTTCTTGGGGATTACGGGTATTTTTCCTATGTTCCTGCTGTGTCGCAAATCACCTTGTAGGAGTGAAGCAGGCGATTGCCAAGTATCTGAGCAAGTTTCTTGTAGAAAGTCAACCCGTTGTCAGGATGTTCCTCAAGAAGTTTTCCAAGATTGTTTCTGTCAAATTTGAGCAGAACTGTCCTTTCCAGGCATTCCGCAGATGCAGAATAGACCTCACGATCAAGGAGGCTTGACCATCCAAAAGCATCTCCCGCCTTTTCAACAATATAAACCCTGTGTCCTGTCTCGATAGTCAGCCTTACGCTCCCTATGATAAGAGTATAAAAATAATCCGCCGGATCTCCTTCATGAAAAAGAAACTCCCCTTTATCGTGATTGTCTCTTGTCGCGATATCCATGAATCTTTTTGTAAATATCATGGACATGCCCTGCAAAAGATCACCTTGATCTATAAACATAAAAAACTCCTTGGGTGTAGTTTGTCGATTGACTCCCCTGATGACAACTCAAAGTACATTTCCTGAAAAAAACCGTGTAATGCTTGATCTCATCATGTTGTTACCTACATTCTCCATGCTGAAAAAACAGTCAGGGCAAAGATAGAGATTATCTTTTTTTCTGACCCGACTGTTGTCAACCGGTCTGGAACAGATATCGCAGAAAATACGTACACTATTATCAACAGAAGAGGAAGAGCCATGACCGGATGTTGTTGAAGAGCCATGACCGAATGTTGTTGAAGAGCCATGACCGGATGTTGTCAAATGTCTGTTTTCAGGCATGTCCTGCCCCCTTTTGGTTAAACAGTATCCCTTTGGGGGTAATTATCGATCCTTTTGCCTTAACTTTAGCCTCTTTTGGGTGAGGTAATTGATGGCTGTTTACCCGGGGTTCATCCAGATCCCGCTCCTTGAGCCATGAGGCGATCTTCGGGGCAAACAGCTCCTGGCATTTCGAGCTGACATAGATGCCGATGTGGCCGGTTTTAAGACAGATATCCTCAGTGTCCGTACTGCCTACATTCCTGCAAAGTTGATTGCAGGCTTCAGGCGGAACAAGATGGTCAAACTTGCCGTAAATATTGAGCACAGGCATGGTCAGGTTTTTAAGATCAACGCGTTTTCCGCCGATTTCAAGCCTGTTCTGGATAAGTTTGTTTTCCTGATAGCAATCCTTTATAAACTGCCTGAACACTTCGCCCGGAAGATCAGGGCTGTCAAAAATCCACTTTTCCATCCTGATGAAGTTTTCCACAAAACTCTTGTTGTCCATGTTATCCATGAATCCCACATACTTATCAATCATAAGGCGTGCGGGATTGAGCATAAGAAATCCAAGATTCATAAATTCCGCGGAAAGATTGCCGTGGTGATCCACAAGCGAATCCACATCTATCTGTTTCATCCATACATTCAAAAGCCCCTTGTCTGTGTCAAAATTGGTTGGAGTCACGGTGGTGACAAGATTTTTAATCTTTTGAGGATGAAGGGATGAATAGATTACGCTGAATGTTCCTCCCATGCATATTCCCATAAGATTGATCTTTTCCACATTGTTTCTTTTTCTGATAAATTCGACAATGTTATCAATATAGCCGTTGATATGGTCATCAAAATCAAGAAACCTGTCCTTTCTTGTGGGGTAGCCCCAGTCTATCATATAAAGGTCAATTCCATTTTTCAGGAATCGCTCTACCACGCTTCGTCCAGGTTGAAGATCAAGCATTGTCTCCCGATTGATCAAGGCATATACCACTAACAGCGGGGTTTTATAACTGATCCTGCCTTCCGGCCGGTAATGTTTTAGCTTGACTCTATCCTCCTGATAGACAACCTCATAAGGTGTCCTGGCAATATCAGTTTCAAGATCGGAAAGCAGTATTTCTGATGCTCTTCTGGCTTTGAGTCGTGCATTTTGCCCGTTTTCCGCTATCTTTGACATGATAAGATCGACAGGGATGCCTGGTTGTTTCATAAATAGCCTCCTGATTTTTTTTGTGCAGCCTGAGTTGTAGGTTCTTGTTTTCAAGACAAAAGGTGTTGTTTTGAAAATTGAACTTAACACAATATACTGTAACAGGCCGCACATCCGGGGCGGGACAATCTGTAAAATCAAGAGGCAGGAGAGCCCTTGATTTAGAGTGGATCTATGCCGAGAATTGTCCCGCTTTAGATGGGTAGCCCTGTAACGATATATATAAATTATGACTTGTCCGTATTTTAGATTGTCGCGGATTGTCTCATATTATGAAAATCAGCCAGAGCCTGGACAGTTTTGTCGAATATCCTGCTGTACTCAGGGCTTTGAAACAGAATCATGTAGTGATAATCAAGCAGGTCTTTCCAGTTTTTATATTCATCCTTAAAGTTAATGTCAGAAGGTTTGACAGAGGATTGGACACAAGTCTGGTCATGGACAGATGATGAAGCGTCAGAGGCGGATGGTGATTCTTTGGGGATAGATGAGGATTTGGGGATAGATGAGGATTCCGCACGAACAGATGAGGATTTGCCACGGGCGGACAAAGAGGTGCTTTGTGCATACGATGATTTGTCGTTTTGTATTTTCATTATCAATGTTGATTCATGTGCCGGAAGTATCAGCAGCTTGAGTAGCTGTTCCAGATGTTCCCTGAATTGATACCGAATTCTTTCAAGACTTTTGTCAGGCATGCAGTGCCGGTCGCTGTCCTGGTTCAGGTTCGATTCAGAAAGCGGCAAGAACTGGTTAAAATGGTTCTCGTGAATCTCTGACCAGAGATCATGGAGCTGCTCTCCGATATGTTCAAAATAGTTTATGTTCTTGTTTTCACAATTTTCCAGATAGATATCTTTTATTGTCTGTTGAAGCTGCTGAAGGCTCATAAGCATGCTCATGGTAAAAGAGGCTATTATATGGTTTGTGGTCTCGTTTTTTTCAGGGCGGTCAAGCACAGATCCGGAAGAGCCCATAGCTGATCTGAGCCCCGCTGTGTTAAAGGAATCTGTTTTGCTGACCGGATTCTGGTTTTGTTGAAAAATATGCATTTTGGTACCCCCTTAATATCTGCCTTCAAAAAGATTGCCAGGTTTTGTTTCTATACATGCTTGCCTGAAATATTTCGCACTGCCTTGCAAGATCACCCAATGCCTCGTTAACATTTTTGAGAGTCTCAAATTCATTGTCAAGGTTCTCCCTGGCTATCCGGTCAATGTGCAAGGCGACATCTGAAATCGCTGTCATGTTGAAGTTCAACGCTATCTGGCTCAGATTGCGTGCCCTTCTTGCCACGGCATCGAGATCCCCTTTTTTTATAAAGTTGTTCAGGGATTCAACCCACTCAGGCAGGCTCTTTGAGAATCTGAGCATCATTTTTTCCATGGCATTTCTGTTTAATGTTATCTCGGAATCTTCTGTCTCATAAACCGGATAAAACTCTTTGATTTGAGGGTCAGCCTTGTCCGGGGTTTCATGAGAAGAAAATTTTGACTCCTCATCCTCAGAAAAAAGGTCTGACTCCTCAACACCGCCTGTCCATTTTTCGATCATCTCTGCAAAGTTCTTGAAATGTACAGGCTTTAAGACATAGTCGTTCATGCCTGCCTCAAGGCATGTTGCACGGTTTCCTTCCATCGCGCCGGAGGTCATGGCGATTATGGGGATATTTTTATGTTTATGGTTGGTGCGGATTTCACGGGTTGCCTCAATGCCGTCCATTTCAGGCATGGACAAGTCCATAAGAACAAGATCATAAAGTTTTCTTTCAAGTGTCCCAAGCACCTCTTTGCCATTGGATACAGCGTCAACCTTATATCCAAGGTTCCTCAAAATGCTGACTACAACTACCTGATTGCTCAAATCATCCTCTGCCAGAAGTATTTGGATATTTTTTTTGCGGGTCTCGGCAGCAGAGTGTTTGGTGATAATCGGCCTTGCATCTGCCTCCAGTTCCGCCTCTCTTGCCTTTAATCCCAGGACGTTTGTAAGGACATTGTAGAGCTGAGAACTTTTTACCGGTTTGGTAAGATAGGCCGCGAAACCGATCTTTTTGGCTAAAGCGGCATCTCCTGGCTGTCCGATCGAGGTGAGCAGGATCAGGGTGGTCTTGCCAAGACTTTGATCCTCCTTGATAATGCGTCCAAGTTGTGCTCCATCCATTTCAGGCATCTGCATGTCAACAATGGCCATATCAAAGTTTTTTTGATCCGCGACCGCGTCGTGAAGTTTTTTCAGAGCCTCAGCTCCTCCTGATGCATCTTCAACACTACATCCCCAGTATTCTAACTGTGACGCGAGGATCAGTCTGTTGGTCTGGTTATCATCGACCACAAGTACCCGTTGGCCATCAATGGCAGCTGGAATAAAATACTTGAGTTCATGAGGCTTTTTCTGTTTTTCAAGGCTGATTTCAAACCAGACCCGTGTCCCTTTTCCCTCTTTGCTTTCAAAGCCTATTGTTCCGCCCATAAGATCGACAATCCCCTTTGAGATCGCAAGGCCAAGTCCGGTTCCGCCATATTTTCTGTGTTTAGAGACCTCTGTTTGTGCAAAGGGCTTGAAAAGAGTACAGATATTGTCATTGGCAATTCCGATTCCGGTATCGGAAACAGTGAATTTTATCCTGATGCCGGCATCATTTTCTTCTTGAAGCTCGATGCTGATAAGCACTTCCCCCTGTTCGGTAAATTTAATGGCATTGCTCACAAGATTTATAAGTATCTGACGCAACCTGCCTGGATCTCCGCACAGGAATGGCGGAATTTCAAGGCTCATGTCGCATGCGATTTCAATCCCCTTGTTCAAGGCGAGTATTGACATCATATCCATAACATCATCAACCATCAGCCGAAGGTCAAAATCAATACTCTCCAGATCAAGTTTGCCGATCTCGATCCTGGAAAAGTCAAGAAGCTCGTTTACAACCGAAAGAAGATAATCTGAACTGCTTTTTATCAACTCGGCGTAACGCCGCTGTTCAGGTGCAAGGTCAGTGTCGAGCAGGATTCTTGTAAGACCTATCACTCCGTTCATGGGCGTTCGGATCTCATGGCTCATCATTGCTAAAAATTCGCTTTTGGCCTTGTTGGCAAGCTCATTTTTTTTGCTGTTTTCACACAGTTCGCATAATTGTCTCCTCAGCTCTATTTCAGCTACCACTTTTTTGACTCTGAGAATCAGGTCATGATAGCCGAACGGCTTGAAAATAAAGGCGTTCGCACCGGCACTTATTGCCTCTTCGTAGGCGTAACCCGATATATTGCCGGTCATTACAATCACCTTTGTGTGATTTTGCTCTTTTATTATCCGCGTAAGTTCAATCCCGCTCATGCCCTGCATCTCGATGTCTGTCAGGACAATATCAGGTTTTAACGAGTCAAGTGTTTCAAGTGCCTCCTCAGCACTTGAGGCGGAACTGGTAGAATAGCCGGCATGGGTGAGAAATTTTTCCGCGGCATTTCTTATCCCTTTGTCATCATCTACAATAAGAATGGAAACAGTCATGTTACCTCCTTGATCTGTTTTGTACTTGTTTATGCTTGTACTTGTTTTCTTATGTATGCGTTACAGCTTTTTTTAGACAAACAAAGAACATAAACAGATTACATTAAAGTTAATGATGGATTGAGTTCCCCGATCATAAAAAGAACTCGTTATGTTGCAATGAGTCAAGTATAATATAGAGACAAAAAATAACAATGATTGTGATTGCTAAAAAAATAACAGGGGAATGCGGGGTATTAACTGGTAGGAAAAGACAACATATGGATTGGAAGGGTGTCTGAATCTCCTTGACTCTTTGTCTTGTATATTGAAAGTTAAG
>JADFYT010000062.1 GCA_015232935.1 Desulfamplus sp. | reverse complement strand
ACAAGAGGTACCCCCGCCTCTTCTGCAATTCGTCTTATATTGGCAGCAACTGCTCCCGCCCCCTTTGCAGTGACCACTCGGAATCTGCGGGAATCTTAGCATCTCTTCTTCGGGCGGGGATTTCAGAAAAACGGGCACATCTTGTTCTTCAGAGGGCATCCATTGCCATGGAAAAAGATCTCTCCCGACACAGGGGGATTGTTCAGCCTTTAAAAAAACATGTGATACGAGAGTGCATGAAGGAAATTCATACACGGGATATTTTTGCAAGGCCCCTGGATTCAGGCATGCCTCATGTTGCGGCCTTTGTAGGCCCTACAGGTGTCGGTAAAACAACTACAATCGCAAAACTTGCGGCAGATCTTAGCATAAAGAAAAAAAAACGGGTGGGACTCATCTCCATAGACAACTACAGGATCGGAGCTTTTGAACAGCTAAAGGCATATGCTTCAATCATGGGGCTTCTTTGCATTGCTGCATTCAATAAGGATGATTTTACACGGGCTCTTAAAAAAATGGAGACCATGGATGTAGTTCTTATTGATACTGCAGGGCACAGCCACTCCGACATTGCCAGAATGAAAGAGGTCTCTGATGTCATAAGGGGCGACTACAAGATTTCGGTTCATATGGTTTTGAGTGTCACAACAGGTTTTCTTGATATGAGAGAGGCAGCAGGTTCTTTTTCACAGTTAAATCCTGAAACCTATGTTTTTACAAAGATTGATGAGACCAAGAGGTGTGGCAAAATTTTTGATCAGATCAGCGATCTGCAGCTTCCGGTTTCTATTATTACCAATGGGCAGAGGGTACCTGAAGATTTAATTATTCCCGATACAAGAGATCTTCTGGGTATCATGTTGGGATCAGAGCAGGGTGGCGACAGATAAAAAAGGAGATAATAACGTGGATCAGGCAAGCGGATTGAGAAATATTGTAAAAACAGATTCTTTGTCAAGAAGATCTGGGTCTCTGCCCTCAGGTATTACCAAGACATTTCCCAGAGTGATATCTGTGACCAGTGGCAAGGGGGGAGTTGGAAAGACAAACATGGTAGGAAACCTTGCAATTGCACTCACAGAGATTGGTAAAAAGGTTATTATTATGGACGCTGATGTGGGGCTCGCAAATATTGATATCATATTTAATCTAAGACCAAAATATAATATAAGCCATGTGATCAGCGGAGAAAAGAGCCTTCATGAAGTCATGGTAACTACCCATCATGGTGTCAACATTATTGCCGGTGGTTCTGGATTTGCCAATATGACCCAGTTGACGCATGGCGAAAAACTCAATCTTCTGACCGAGTTTGAAACTCTGGAAAACATGGCGGATTTCATTCTTCTGGATACAGGTGCCGGCATCTCCTCCAATGTTCTTTATTTCAATTCCGCCGCAGATGAGTGTATTGTCATTGCAACTCGTGAACCAACTTCAATTACAGATGCATACGCATTGATGAAGGTTATGTCTCAAGAATATGGAACAAAATATTTTAAACTGCTGGTAAATGTGGTAGATTCAAAAAAGGATGCCAAATCGGTTTATGCCACCCTTGACAATGCCATTGGCCGTTTTCTTAAAAATGTGGTTCTGGAATATCTTGGCAACATACCTTCTGATTTAAATCTCCAGAAGGCGGTTCTACACAGGAGTACCGTGCTGGATTATGCACCGGATTCCCCTTCATCACAGGCAATCAGAGAGATTGCCGGCAAGATAGCAAGCTCTCCTGTCAGGACATCCACAGATGGCAATATCAAATTTTTTATGAAACGAATTCTGGATGCAGTGAATTGAAACAAAAAGATATCAAAAAGAGGGATAACTGTGCGAAAAGAATCCGCAACCAGGGATGAGACCTTACGAGAATCAAGAATTGTGGAATATGCCTTTCTTGTTAAACAGATTGCTTCAGGATTTGCCCGCAGACTTCCGTCAAGTGTTCTTTTTGATGAATTGGTAAGTGCCGGCTCCTTAGGGTTGATTGATGCGGTAGATAAATTTGATCCAGAGAAACATGTTACTTTGAAAACCTACGCACAGTACAGAATCAGAGGTGCGATTTTAGATGAACTCAGAAACATGGACAGATACTCTCGCTCCATCCGCAAAAAAATTCAGGATGTTGCGGCTGCTACAAAAAAACTTGAGGACAGCAAAGGTGAAATGGCATCTGATGAAGAGATTGCCCGGGAGCTTGGAGTGAGTCTGGAAGAATACAATGATATACTCACCCAGATTCATGGTGCCACCGTATTAAGCATGGATACCTTCCTTAAAACAAAAAACAACGACACATCCTCGGACACAAGATTTGCCTCCAGTTTGAGAGTCAAGGATACTCCATCCGAAGAATTTGACAGAGCTGAAATAAAGTCTCTGCTGGCAGATGCAATAAGCAGATTGAACGAAAAGGAACAGCTTGTTGTTTCTCTTTACTATTATGAAGAGTTGACTCTCAAAGAGATAGGAGAAGTTTTAAGTCTCACAGAGTCAAGAATATGCCAGATCCACTCCGCCATTTTGAACAAACTGAAATCAAAACTTAAACTTCACTTTGGTGATTGAAAAGTTGTTTTATCGCATTAATGATAAATTTTCTTATCACTTTTCTGATGCTGACATAAAAAGGTTTTTAAATGCCTGATCCCACTGATGATAATCCTCTGTTCTCACAGGATGATATTGATAAACTTCTGAATGCCCAATCTATTGAAGAGGCGGAAGCGAGTAATTTCAGCAATGAGGATGATTTAATCGGTGAACTTTCCCAGGACGATATTGACCGGATGCTCAATGCCGCATCTTCCGCCGAAGAGCCCGAGACCGAATCTTCAGACAACCTGGATAAAGATGGCCCTGGTCAAAAGGGAAAAGAGGAGATTGATCAAGAAGAAGATGATGATGATCTTGATCTTGGAGAGCTCTCCCAGGACGATATTGACCGGATGCTCAATGCTCAGACATCAGATGAATCAGATGCCATAAGTGATTCCATAGATGCTGACGACGACGATGATGGTGCGTTTGACCTCGTCTCTCAGGATGATATAGACAAGCTCATGGGAACAGATTTAACCGATGATCCGGGCTCTGATCTGGATAGCATGTCAGACATGGATATAGACGATCTGGATGTCAATATACCGTTGCCAGCAGATGATGATATAGAACCAGAGCCAGCAGATATTGATTCGTCAGAAACAGTGATTGATGAATCAGAAGCATGGAATATACAGGATTGTCTGATTACCCAGGATACTATTGACAATCTTCTGAGTTCCAGAGATGAAGATGTTGATATTAGCAGTCAAAGTGCCGATATATTAGATGACGACCTTTTAAATGCCGGGCCTGAAGCTGAAACGTCAGATCCTTTTCAGGTCAATCTGGCTGTGGATGATCCAGAACCTGAATTTGAACTCAATGGTACTGATGATCTCATAAATAGTGATCTTGATAATTTATTGAGCGATTCTCCCGAGGATATTGATGATCTTTTAAATGATATATCACAGGATGATATTGACGGTTTTTTAAGTGAAAGCGATGGAGAGCCAGAGGAGAAAATCACTAAGAGTCCCCAAACCGGCGATGACGATAGTATCAGAAATGTAATATCCCAGGATGATATTGACGCGCTTCTTGCAGGTACAGACGAGGAGGATGAGGACATTCTGGCAGACATGGAGATGGATGAGGATCTCAAATCTATCGCGTCTCCTGCCAAAACTGTTGAAAGCTCTCTTCCTGAAGATGATGATGCCCAGGTCATTCTTGAGGAGTCTGATGATTCTTCTGCTACCCTTGCGGATGGAACTGTAAGACAGCTTGCTGATCTTATGGGTGAGGATCAGGAAAAACCTGTAAAGAGGCGTTTTCTTCTCAAGTTAATAATTTTCATGTTGCTGTTTGTAATATTGATTGCAGGCTGTGTGGCTGGAGCGTACTTTCTGTTCTTTAAGGAAAAAGTTGACCAGCTTGTGCCGTCCTCTCAACCGATTGTAAAAACTCAGGAGAGTGAGGATCTGAATACTTCTGTACCTGATATGAACATTCAAGAATCTCAGGAGTTGTCTCCCGGTACCATTACCATGGTAGATTTCTTGGTGCTTACACCGGACAGAAAAGATGGAATAACCTATGTTTCTGTGGATATTACAATAGATTATTCGTACTCTAAAGTGTTTGATGCTATAAACAGCAAATTGCCTTATTACAGGGGGATAATCTATGACGCCATTGAAAATGCACTTAAATCAGATAAAGGCAACAAGCTGACCGAAAGTGAGCTTCTTGAAATTGTCAAGGATGCATTAAATCAGGAATTGTCAGAAATAAAGGTTGACAAGATTGCTTTTGCAAACTTTAAAACCGGATAACAGTTATATTCAAGGAGGCAGATATGACAACGATACCAGCAGCTCATACCCATGTAATTCAGCAGTCTAACACTGCCCATGATGCAACACACCATCTTAAACCCGTACAGCCGGATCCAGGCCATCTTCAGAACCAGCAGATTACAAGGGAAACTATTGAGCAAACAACAGTTATTTCACCTGATCCATCTGGAAAGGTCAATGTTGATGCAAGGGCAAAAAACAGAGAAGAACAAAATAAAGCTGTAAAAAAGAAGAACGCAAAAAAAAAGCAGGAACAAAATAAAAAAAAGAGGGAGCATGATCCTGACTTGCCGGGAAATCTGCTTGACACGGTGGTCTGATAAAACTCATGCCCTGATGGGCACAACCAGGAATGAAAGTCTCAGCAATTACAGATATCCAATAAAGACTTTCACATAAATACTGCATGAAAATATTATGATTTTAACGTTTGCATGGTTACCTTAAAAGCTGACTTGAGAAATTATGGCATGAGTAAACTATTGTCCATTGAGTTCTGGATTGCAACGCAACTTTTTGTTGATCTTGTTCTGGTTATGCTTCTTTGGAGGTGTGTCAGAAAGATGAAAAAACTGGAGCTGGAGCAACGTAGTTTTATAAAAAATGATGAACTTAAATTTTTAACAGAATCAATACATCAGGAGGTACTTGAACGGATAGACAAATTAACTCATGAGATGGGAGAAAAAGCGGCTGTTGAGATGGTTGATCGTGCAGCACAGGATATAATTGATCTTCTGGATCCTCTTGTGAAGGGGTCGGAATCCGCAGCCAACGCATTTGACCATCAGATAAAGGAGAAACAGCGACTCATCAAGGGGCTTAACGATGCACTTGATGCCCGAATTATCAGTATAAATCTTCTTTTGTCCAGATCAGAAGTTATATTAAACGCCAATGACAAATCCATTTATCAAGGAAACACTGGTCGCGGTGACAGTACGTCTGCCCGTCGCACTGATTCCGAAAGACGTGGCAGTTCTTTTTCCAGTCTCGGCCAGGAACCTTCCGGACTGCGTGACAACGCCTCTGAACTTCGTGCAAATCCTTTTTATAATCAAGACCATTCTTCGGGAAACAGAAGTTTTGCTGATATTGATGGTGGACACAATCCGTTACAGGGAGATATAGACACTAAAACTCAGGAAAACATGTTTGATCAACAGCAGAGAATCGTAGAATGGTATCAGCGGGGGCTTGATGTTGATACTATTGCATCTAAGCTCTCCATGCCCCGTGGTGAGGTACAGTTGGTGATCAGTCTGAAAGAGAAGTTTGTCAAAATGGAGAAAAAGCGTTGATAAAAAATATGATCTCTTTATCGGACCTGACTCTGCTAAAGGCAGACCAGCTTAATAAAAAGTCAGTATTGCCCCTCCTGAAAAAGGATCAGATAGTAGATGCAAAGGTACTGCAACTGATATCTCCCTCAAAGGCCGAGTTGCTGATCATGGGAAAAAAGGTTCTTGCGGATACCTCTGTGGCTCTGGCAAAAGGAGAGACCATTCAGCTCAAGGTTACAGATCAGGGAAATCTCAATATTTTCAGGCTGGTTCCGGATCGTGCCAATCCATCGTTATCATCAGATTCAAATTTGGCGTCATCAACACTTGCTCCTGGTTTACCGCGTTTATCAGATATAGCATTACAGTTTCTCTCACAACAACAGCCTTTTGAGGGGTTTGCAAAACTTGCAGCTGCACTTTTTCCCAATCTCAAATCTGCAGCAACTCTTCAAAACGACAAACCTTTCCCTGATAAAACAAATGATAAAGCAAAGATTCCTGTTCAAGATAAAAAAGTCATAAATCCAAATTCGCAGTCAGATAAAAGCGATAAACCTGTTACTGATAATGTGGCTCTTAAAACCAGGTCTGATGAAACAGGAAAAAATTTTGTTGAAAAACTCTCTGCAACTTCTCAACCTGACCAGGCAGACAAAGCTGCTGAAAACAAAACAGTTGCCTCCTCTGTGCCAGATCCGGCAGACAAACCGGTTTCAGACAAAGTGCTTGTGCCTCCTCAAACAGATAAGCCAGGCAAGCCCCTTGTAAGCCAGGCAGTTGTAAAAAACCATTCAGATCAATCAGGCAAAGCCATTCTTGACAAAGCGGTTGTAACCTTGATGTCAAATCAGACAGCAGAAAAAAATCAGATAGCAAATAAAATTTTTGGTGATAAAACAGATATAAAAAATCTTTTGATCTCTGTTGCTCTTAAGTCAGAAAAAACTGATATTGATTTTTTGCCCCATTTGGTGAAAAAAAGCGGAATACTGCTGGAAAAAAAACTTGCTGACATTGTTAAGAGCGGGTCTTTATTTGATAATCCTGCTGACAGGTCGTCCAGTAAATTTTTTGACAATGCGGATACCTCTTCTTCATGGCATGACACATCCAGTAAGCCAGACAACTCTTTCAAGTCAGATAACACCTTTACATCAGACAAAATCTTTACATCAGACAAAACCTCCGCCGCTCTTTCTTCATCCATGGCATCATCCACATCTTCTTCATCCACTTCTGATTCTCATGCAAGCTCATCTACCCTTATGCTCAACCCTGAAGATCTTGTTCATGAAGATATAAAAGGAGCTGTACTAAATCTTATTGCCAATTCAGGGGGAGAATCTTCTGAGGATATACAGGTATTCCATGAGTTTGTTAAAAATCTTGAGAATGTCCAGCTTCTAAACAGTCATCTGTCAGAATCAGGAAAATATATAATACCCTTTCCCCTTTTCAGCGAAAATCAGTTCAGTTTTGGCCAGCTCTTTATTGATCTTGGCAAGAAAGAAAAAGAGGGGACATCAGGTAAGGAAAACTCTCTTCTCCGAGTTTCCATCTTTCTGGACATGACTAATCTTGGGCCGATTCGTGCGGATTTTTCCGTGTTGAAAAACAATATTACCGGTGGATTTCAGGTATCTAATGAGGAGATCGCCATTTTTTTCAGAAAGATGCTGCCGGAACTCAAACAGAGGCTTCAATTTCATGACTACCATGTGCACAAGATAGAGTGCCGGGTTGTTGAGCCTGAAAAACTGGCTGAGCAATCCATTATCAACGAACTGCTCAAATCCGAAGACCATGGATTCAGTATCATGATCTGAACTAGTGTTCTTTCAAGGTTTGACTGTCGGGTGAAAAAACTGTCGCAATATTGAAGAATCTTGATATCTACCCGACACTTTAAACTTGAAGAAGCACTAGTTATGGTCAGATGGTCTGAATAAAACAACATCAAAAAAGAGGATATGCTTAAAACAGAACGCATTATAAATGTTCGTGATGTTCGGATTATAGCAGGCATTGCAGGATTGTCTTTGGGTGCTCTGATCTATTTTACTGATCGCTCCTCCGCATCTACCTGGTTTGTTCGGGAGTTTTTTAACGATACAGGACAGATGTGTCATTATTATTTTCCGGATCTTTTTGGATTTATGAACAAAAATCTGGCTTCCTTTTTGCACACATTCTCTTTTACCATGATTACAGGAGCATTTATTGCAGAATCAAAAAATGGCTGTTTAATCTCCGCCTTGCTTTGGTGTTCAATAAATGTGCTGTTTGAAGCAGGTCAATATTTTGACGCTGTTGCTGTTAAACTTGTACCGGCCTGGTTTGAACAATACCCGTTTTTAAAAACTGTAGATGATTATTTTGTTGCCGGTTCTTTTGACTTTTGGGATCTCTTTGCAATTTTGGCGGGAGCACTGACAGGATACCTTGTGTTGAGTTTTACAGATGAAAAAGATTAAAATAATATAAATCAGAGAGGCATCACCACTATGACGGAAATAAATTGTTATAATAGGCAGCACACAAAAAACAGATTTGAAAAAACCTTGAAAACGCTGGGCGTTCTGGTTTCGATTATTGCGGGTCTTTTTACCATAGTCGCAACAAGTGGTGACAGCGGAGACAGCACAGTAACACCGCCGACACCTTCAGCAGGAATTGCCATTCTTGTCCCCTCCAATAACCAGGTTTTTGTTGAGGGCGATTCTGTTGCTTTCGTAGGTAAAATTGCCGATGCCGTAGCCACAGAAACCTATGCATATTCATGGAACTCAAGTATAGATGGAGCTATTGGTACTACAGCCAGCTTCAATTCCGCGACTCTGACCTCAGGAACTCACAAGATTACCCTGACACTTTCTGACAGCAAAGGAAATACTCTGGATGCTGACTCGGTAACCATTAAAGTCGGAGACTCTTCAGCTTCATCTATCCCACCTGATGTTACTATTACAGCCCCTTCAGGGAATTTGACTTTTAATGTTGGCGAAAATATTACTTTTACTGGCAGTGCAACAGATTACAAGGCAAATGCTATTGCCAATTCATCCCTTTTATGGAGTTCAAACATCAATGGTGCCATGGGAAATGGTGCCACTATAACAAGCGGAGTCCTTTCAAAAGGTCAGCACACCATTACCCTTACAGCCAAAGATACCAAAGGAAACAGCGGCAGTGCTTTTATTATTATAACTGTAGGAGGCTCATCATCTTCTCCGGTTGTCAAGATTACAAGCCCGGCACCTGCTGACAGTGCTAACCCGACCACTCCACCTGCCAACTATGGTGTTAAAGCAGGTGATGTTATTAATTTTGTCGGCAGTGCCACTGACTATGACGGAGCTGCGATAACAGGTGAAAATTTAGAGTGGATATCTTCAAAGAATGGCGGACTTTTTACAGGAAACAACTTTCAGCTGGACACCAGAAATATTTCACTTCCAAATGATGATCCGTTGCCGTTAAAAGAAGGTGAGCATATCATCTATCTTAAAGCAAATGGCCGTTCCGGAACCGCACAGGCATCTATTACAATAAATGTTGTAAATACAAATCCGACTGTTGTTATTGTAAATCCGCCGGAGACTTGCCCCGCTGCGGATACTCTATGTAAAACATTTGCACCCGGAGAATTCATAAATTTTCAGGGTACTGCAACTGATGCGGAAGATGGCAATCTGTCTGGTAAAAGCCTTGAGTGGCATTCCCAGATTGACGGCCTGCTTGGCACTGGCGAAAGCCTTAATATTAAAACAGATAATGTAGATGCTCTTGGCAATAAGCCCATGACCCATGGAGAACATATCATTACTCTTGAGGCAAAGGATGACTGGGGAGCTTCCGGGATTGATTCTGTCATTATCAACATTGGAACCAATACGCCTCCTGTTCCCAAAATAACCTATTATAATTCAGATTCAGAACCAGCTACACTCACCATGTCTGCAAAAAGTTTTATGACTTTTTATGGAAGCGCACGGGATGCCGAAGATGGCTCTTTGAAAAACGATCAGATGGAGTGGTACAGCAGCAATAAACCGGCAAAGCTCTCATCTCAGGAAGTTGCTGGTTCCGGAGGTTTGACTTCATCTGTAAGAATGGATCTTTCTCAATTTGAAGCAGGCAGCGTAAATTCTCTTACTCTTGTTGCAACAGACAGCATGGGAAGCACCGGGGTGACAAGCCGCAATATAACAATTTCTGATGACGGGCTTGATGCAACTATAAGCCAGTAAAACAGATAACGGTAAGGCAAACTGTATATGAAAAGAGGCTATCTGATATGACAAGAGACTATTTGAACAGAGTTTTCAGAAGTGTTGCTTTTATGATTTTCCCGTGTTTTTTTGCTCTGACTGCTATGATCGGGGATATCTTCCTTCAAGGTTCAGCTTATGCGGCCTCTCCATTGGTTACAATCCAACGTCCGGTAAACGGGTCTGAAGTTGAATTTGGTGAAAGCGTTCTTTTCTCAGCTACAGTAACTGATCCGGATGGTGATTCCATAGAC